>JAYVZW010000179.1:0-2093 GCA_043783015.1 Verrucomicrobiota bacterium | reverse complement strand
GAGCCTGCTTTTGAGGTTCTCGTCTTTGCCTTCGCCTTAATCGCCACGCTGTCGTGGATAGCGCTAATGTTTTGTCATCAGCGCGACCCGCGTCATCTCTGCGTCCATGCGGCTGCGGGCGTGACCTTGCTGTATTTGCTGGGCATGACCATCTATCTGCCGATGGCTGATTGGAACATGTCCTACCGGCGTCAGCTTGCGCCATTGCGCGACATATTGCCGGCGGAAAATGTGATGGTTGCCAGCAGGGGTCTCGGCGAGCCGCAGCGCGCCCTGCTGGAATATTACGCCGGATTGAAAACCGTCCGCCTGGAGCGTCAACGTCATTTCAAGTCCGACTGGCTGCTGATCCAGTCCGAGTATGATCCCAAGACCAAGACCATTAATTACAAAATTCCTCCCGGCGAAGAATGGAATCAAGTCTGGCAGCAAGCGCACAACAAGGAAATTTTCCAGCTCTTCCAGAAAATCCGTCCATGATGAAATGCGGCGCGCAACCTCTAAGCCGCGCGACCGAAGTCCGGCTCGATCATGCCGTATTCCCCGTCCTTGCGGCGGAAAAGAATGGCAAGCCGCCCTCCGTTTTTGGCATTTTGGAAGAGGATGAAGGGACGTTCGCTCATCTCCAGATCCATAATGGCTTCATCGGGGAAGAGCGGTTTGGTGCGGAAGTTTTCCTTGTGGATGATGACCGGCTCGATGTGCTCGTCTTCGGTGGCGTGGAGTGATTCTTCACTGTAAATGGTTTCTTGAATGTGCTTGATGGAACCTTCACGCGGACGGTGATGGGTCTTGAGGAGGCGGGTTTTGTATTTCCTCATGCGTCGGGCGATCTTGGAGATGGACTCGTCAATGCTCGCGTAAATGTCGCCGCTGGTAGATTTCACCTCGATGGTGATGTGGTTGGCGCAATGCAGGATGATTTCTGCGGTCTGGCGCTCTTTCTCGACATCGAGGATGACTTTGGCGTCGATGATGCGGGGATAGTCGAGGTGCAGGTTCTCCACCTTCTTTTGCGCGTAGTCGCGCATGGCTTCGGTGACGCTGACGTGACGGCCGGTGACGGTGATGGGCAGATTGACGTTGTGGATTTGCATGGCTTTATTTTTTAGTTGGATTGTATCAGAAACTCCGGATAAATTACATGTTGAAATTTTCACCCAGGTATCGCTCGCGGGCGACGGGGTCATTGATGATTTGCTCGCGCGTGCCATGGAGCAGAACGCGGCCTTCGTGGATAAGGTAGGCGCGGTCCACAATGCTGAGGGTTTCGCGGACGTTGTGGTCGGTGATGAGGATTGCCAGCCCGACGTTACGGAGCATGATGATGATCTTCTGGATGTCCTCCACCGCAAGAGGATCAACGCCGGAGAACGGCTCGTCCAGCATGATGAGCTTCGGCTCCGTGACAAGGGAACGCGCGATGGTGAGGCGGCGTTTTTCACCGCCAGACAGAGTGAGCGCCAGATTGTCGGCAACGTGATCGATGCCGAATTTTTCCAGAAGCTGCTGGCATTGTTCATGGCGCTCCTTGTTGGAGTATTCCTGCGTCTCCATGACGGCGAGGATGTTGTCGCGCACCGAGAGTTTGCGGAAGATGGACTCTTCCTGGGGCAGATAGCCCATGCCGAGCCGGGCGCGTTTATACATGGGCTCGTTCGTGGTGTCCTTGCCATCGAAGAAGACCTGGCCGCCATTGGGCTGGACGAGGCCGACGATCATGTAGAAGGATGTGGTCTTGCCCGCGCCGTTGGGGCCGAGCAAACCGACGATCTCGCCTTTGCGAACTTCGATGTCCACTCCGTTGACGACGGCACGGCCGTCATAAACTTTTTTCAATCCGCGGGTATAAAGAAGAATATCATTATTGGAGGCGTCCGCCGCTCCCGCTTGGTCCGCAGTGCTGGCGGCATTCTGTAAGTCCGTCTCCGTGATGGAGCGGACATTCATCCGGCCATCATCGGCAACTGGTTTAGGGGTATTGCTCTTTCTCACGGCTTGACCCCCTTGTCCTTTTTTTTGACCGTGGCATTGGGTTTGTCCGCAGGCTGGGCTTTGACAATTGGCGTAGTTTTAGTTCCCGGGGCGACCTC
>JAYVZW010000178.1:0-2095 GCA_043783015.1 Verrucomicrobiota bacterium | reverse complement strand
GCTTATTCTCTTGGAGAAAATTGCTCACCGCTTTTACGATCTCAAAGAAGCTGCCACTCTCGAGGCTGGCCCCGCCGACGAGCGCGCCGTCCACGTCGGGCTGGGCAATCAGTTCGGCCATGTTGTTCGGTTTGACGCTGCCGCCGTATTGAATGCGGATTTTGCCAGCGGTGTCGGCGTCAAACATGGAACCGAGAACCTGACGGATGAAGGCGTGGGCTTCCTGTGCCTGCTCGGGCGAGGCGTTGCGCCCGGTGCCAATTGCCCAGACGGGTTCATAGGCGATGACGATGTCGTTCAGGCGGCGGGAGCCGACTTCGGCGAGGCTTTCGCGCAGTTGTGATTCGAGAACTTTTTCAATCAATCCTCCATCGCGTTCCTCAAGCGTCTCACCGACACAGAGGATCGGATGCAGACGCGCTTCCAATGCGGCCAGAACTTTGGCGTTCACGATCTGGTTGGTCTCGCCATACAAGGCGCGACGCTCGCTGTGACCGAGGATGACGTGGCGCACGCCGCATTCCTTGAGCATGAGCGCGCTTATCTCACCAGTGTGCGCGCCGCTGGGATACTGGCTCATGTTTTGTGCGCCCAGTTCCACTACTTCGGTGCGACCGCCCTGAATCAATTCCTGCGCCTTCGGCAAGGAAATAAAGGGGGGCACGATGACGACTTGCACCGGGGATTTGTCCAGAATGAGGCGGAGGAAGGAACGAAGATACTTCTCCGTCTCGGCAGGAGGATTATTCATCTTCCAGTTCGCGGCGACGATGGGTTTGCGGATTACGGGGAGCATGGGAATGGTTTTTAGATTGAAGTCACTTGTCTTGTAGCGCGGCGACTCCAGGGAGTTCCTTGCCTTCGAGCAGTTCGAGGCTGGCACCGCCACCGGTTGAGATGAAGGTCATCTTGTCGTCCAGCTTGGCTTTCTTAACGGCCTTCACGCTGTCTCCGCCGCCGATGATGGTTTTGGCACTGCTGTTGGCAGCCACGGCTTCGGCAATGTCAAACGTGCCCTTGGAGCTTTCCTTGATTTCAAACACTCCCATCGGGCCGTTCCAGATGACGGTTTTCGCGCGCGCAATTTCAGCGGCGAACAACTTCACGGACTCAGGACCGATATCGACACCTTCCCAACCGTCCGGGATGTTTTCATTCACGCCGGTGAATTTCGTAGCGCCGAGTTTCTTGGCATCGAAATCAAAGGCATCCGTGATCAGCGCGTCGACGGGGATGAGAAGTTTGACTCCTCTTTCCTTCGCCTTGTCGAGCGCAGCTTGGGCGATGGGTTCCCACTCGGGTTTGTAAAGGCTGTTGCCGATAGTGATGCCCTGCACAATCTTGCGGAAGGTGTAAGCCATGCCGCCGCCGATGATGATGGTGTCGGCCTTTTCCAGCAGGCGATTGATGACGCCGATTTTGTCGTTCACTTTGGCACCGCCAAGAATAACAACGAAAGGACGTTCCGGTTTTTCCAATTCGTCATGCAACCAGGTCAATTCCTTCTCCATTAGCAACCCGGAAACGGCGGGCAGATAAGCCGCAACTCCCGCAGTCGAACTGTGCGCGCGATGAGCCGAGCCGAAGGCGTCATTCACATAGATCTCCGCGAGATCAGCCATTTGTTTGGCGAGTTCCGCGTTGTTCTTTTCCTCGCCCGCATGGAAGCGGACGTTCTCCAACAGCAGCACACCGCCATTGCTCAGTGCGAGAGCCTTGGCCTTGGCATCCGGTCCAATGCAATCATCCGCAAAATCCACGGGGCGGCCCAGCATTTCGCTGAGCCGTGCAGCCACCGGTTTGAGTGATTGCTTGGGATCGCGCTGGCCTTTCGGACGGCCCAGATGGCTGCACAGAATCAGCTTCGCGCCGTGCTCAATGAGATATGCCAGCGTGGGCAGAGTTTCCTTGATACGGGTGTCATCGGTGATGACCATCGTGCCATCTTTGTCGTCGAGGGGCACGTTGAAATCGACGCGGACGAGGCAGCGCTTACCGCTTACATCAAGGTCACGAATGCTTTTTTTTGCCATTTGGATGAAGGGATAAAAAACGGGCGGCGTGCTCGCCGCCCGTCATAAATTGCGAATTCTTA
>JAYVZW010000177.1:0-19040 GCA_043783015.1 Verrucomicrobiota bacterium | reverse complement strand
CCAAGCTGACTGACGCGAAGACCGTCTATTGCACCGCAGGATTGGTTTTCAAATTGCTGCACGGATTGCAAAAGCTCCGTCGGCTCCCGGACTTTGATTTGCGAGAGCAGCTTGACCTGGCAGCGCTCGGCACGGTGGCGGACCTCGTGCCTTTGCGCGGTGAGAATCGGTTGCTTGTTCGGAAGGGATTGGAAAAAATCGCCGACACCAAGCGTCCCGGCTTGCGCGCGCTCAAGGCCATCGCGGGCGTCACCGGCTTTATCGAATCTCATCACATCGGCTACCGTCTGGGGCCGCGATTGAATGCGTCGGGCCGGCTGGATCACGCGAAGGCTTCGCTGGATTTGCTCTTGAGTGAAGAGGCCGAAGAAGCCGGAGAAATTGCCGCGCTTCTGGATGGACTGAACCGCGAACGGCAGGACGTGGAAAGCCGCGCCCAGATCGAGGCCACGGAAATGATCAAGGCCGACCCTGCGCTGGCGGAGGCGGCGTGCATCGTGCTCGGCTCTTCGTCGTGGCATCCGGGTGTCGTCGGCATTGTGGCCTCGCGCATCATGCGGGACTTTCACCGGCCCGCGTTGATGCTGGCCTTTGATGAGAATGGCCAGGGCCGTGGCAGCGGCAGGAGCGTGCCGGGGGTATCGCTGGTGGACGCCCTCAACGAATGCCGTCATCTGTTGCTAAAGGGCGGGGGTCACGCGATGGCGGTTGGAGTTTCTATCGAATATAAAAATCTCGCGGCTTTTCAAACGGGAATGGCGCGCGCTGTGGAACAGCAGATGAGCGCCGACCAGTTCCGCGCCCGGCTCGAGGTGGATACAGAGTGCCGACTTTCTGATCTTCAAGAATCTTTTTTAAATGAGTTCACCCAGATTGGGCCTTTCGGGATGGGAAACCCGGAACCCGTCTTTCTCATCCGCAATGTGGAGCCGAGACTGCCGGGTCAGGTTCTCAAGGACAAACACTGGAAACTAATGCTCCAGCAGGGCGGCATGATGCTTTCGGCCATCTGGTTCAATGCGCCCATCGGCAAGGCGCCGCCCACGCCTTGGGATGTAGTCGTGAAGCTCCAACGCCAATTTTGGCGTGGCCGTGAATCATGGTCGCTACTCATCAGCGACGCGCGCCAAGCCCAGTGATGAGGTGCTTAGTCCTTTGAGGCTCTGACTTTAGCCGTCTCGACAGACTGTGGGCGGAACAGGGCTTTGTGAAATGTTATCGCGATAGACACGACACCAAGGACAAGGGCAAAGGCTCTTACGGGCTGATCTAAAATCAAAGGAGTCGGCGGCAATGCGGAAAGAGATGCCTCAATAGCATTTTCCGCATGACTGATCACGGCGAAAAAGAAGGAGAGCAGTCCGATGAAATATTTGCGCATGCATTTAAAACATCAGATCGCGCGCTTCTTTACAAGACTAAAACGCGAAATTCGCAATTAAGCTCTTAACATAGACAGACCATCAACCGCATATGGGAATCAATTGCGCGGCCTGCCATGCGGGTGCATGATCCGGCTTCATTTTCCCCATCATGCTTCTCAATCAACAACCCCGCACTGTTCGCATCGGCCTGGCCGGATTGGGGAACGTGGGTCTGGGGGTTTACAAAAACCTCGTGAAGAACGGCAGCTTGCTGCTTCAGCGCACGGGCTTTGATCTGAAGATTGTCAAAATCGCCGTGCGCAGCCCGGACACCAAACGGGATGCCTCGGTGCCGGTCGCGCTACTGACCAACACATGGCACGAGCTGATCGCCGACAAAGAGATAGAAGTCATTGTCGAACTAATCGGCGGAACCACCGACGCCTTCGATCTGGTCAGCGCGGCCTTGCGCGCGAAGAAACCCGTGATCACAGGTAACAAGGCTCTGCTAGCGGAACGCGGCCAGGAACTTTTCAAACTCGCGGAGGAAAACGGCGTGCCGATTTACTTCGAGGCGGCCGTCGCAGGCGGCATCCCGATCATCCAGACCATTCAGGAAGGCTTCGTCGGAAATCATATCCGCAGCATCCACGGCATCATCAACGGCACCTGCAATTACATCCTCAGCCGCATGACCGCCGAGGGTGTCGGTTATCAGGAGGTGCTAGCTGACGCCCAGCGGCTGGGCTTTGCCGAGGCTGATCCCACGCTCGACGTGAGCGGTTGGGACGCGGCGCACAAGGCTATTATCCTGGCCTCGCTCAGCTACGGTTTCTGGATCAAGCCGGGGGACACGTTTGTTCAAGGCGTCGAAAATATTTCGCAGACTGACATTCGTTTCGCTGCGCAACTTGGTTACACCATCAAACTTCTCAGCGTCATCCGAGCCGATGAAAAAGGCCGTGTCGAGGTGCGCACGCAGCCGTCCCTTGTTCCGCAGAAGCACGTGCTTGCCAGCATCGGCGGAGCGTTCAATGCAGTCCTCGTCCATGGCGACATCGTAGGCGAGACACTTTTCTACGGCAAGGGCGCGGGCCAGGACCCTACCTCATCTAGCGTGATCAGCGACATCGCCGAGGCCGCGGCCACACTGCATTACGGCTCGCGCCACAGCGGCTTCGTCCCGCACGGTCTCTATGGCAAGAGCAAGCCCGTGGATGAAACCGTTTCAAATTTTTATGTGCGACTCACCGTCGCGGACAAGCCCGGTGTGCTCGCTCGTGTCGCGACCGTGTTCGGCGACAGCGGCATCGGCATCTCGTCCATCATCCAGCCCGATGAACCGGAAGGCGACACTACGCCGCTCATCTTCATGCTCGACGCTGCTACGCTGCGTGACGTGCGCGCCGCCATGAAAGCTGTCGCCGCGCTCGACTGTGTGCACGAGGAGCCGAGCTGGCTGCGCGTGGAGACCATGAACGAGGCCTCGTCCTGAACCGTTCAGGAATCGGGTTATCATTCGATGAGCCAGGCTCTTCAACCCGCAAGCCGCGCCTACGGCGGTTCACTGCGCGATCTCACGCTATTGAATCTTGTCGTTCTCGCCTGGGGCTTCACTTCGATTCTGGGCAAGCTGATCTCCATTCCCGCCGTCGAAGTCACAGTCTGGCGCACGGGGTTCGCCGCGATCGGATTGTTGTTGATCTGTCGCTTTCGCAGCCTCAGTCTCATCATATCTCGCCGCGACGCGCTCGCCTTTCTCGGCACAGGAGTGATCATTGGCTGGCATTGGGCGACTTTCTTTTTATCAGCGCGACTCTCCACTGCATCGGTGTGTCTCGCTGCCATGCCCACCGGCATGTTGTGGTGTTCCTTGATCGAACCGCTGGTGAATCGCACCCGCAAATGGAGCAAGGTGGAACTGGTCACGGGACTCGTCACCATCGTCGCAGTCTGGATCATCTATCGCTTTGAGTTCAGGCATTGGCTCGGTTTCACGGTCGGTCTGACATCGGCTTTTCTCGCCGCCATCTTTGGCGTGATGAACAAACAGCTGACCACACGCCATCCGCCTGCCGTGATGTGTTGTTACCAGATGGTCGGCGCATGTATCTCGTGCCTGGCTTTGCTGCCATTTTTAAGCACACCCACCTTTGCCCTTCCCGCCGGGATGGATTGGCTTTGGTTGGTCTTACTATCGCAAGTCTGCACGGTTGCCGCCTACGTCGGTTATCTTGATGTGCTGCGCCGGGTGTCCGTTTTCACGGTGAACGTGGTCTATAATCTCGAACCCGTTTACGGCATCCTGATGGCCGCCATTATTTTCGGCGAGAAGGAACGCATGAGCGGCGGCTTCTATTTCGGCGCGACGATCATCGTCGCCTCGGTCGTCGCCCTACCGGTGATGAATCGCCTCACGGCAAATCAAAATGCCGTAAGTGAAGAACCACCTGCGACATCAGGATTGCCGTAGCGCACGATAATCCGAATGATCCGGCACGCGCCGATGATAATCGCCCGCAGCATAGCCACGCAGCAAAAGATCAGCCGAGGCCTCGCTCATTGCCACCGGCACATTCCACAGCACTGCAACCCGCAGCAGCGCCTTCACATCTGGATCGTGCGGCTGTGCCGCCAGCGGATCCCAAAAGAAAATGAGCACTTCCATCCGTTGTTCCGCGATCTCCACGCCGATCTGTAAATCGCCCCCCAACGGCCCGCTGAGAAACTTCTTCACCGGCAGCCCCAGTTCCTTCTCGATCATCGCGCCCGTCGTGCCCGTGCCGCATAGTTTCCACGCCGCGAGCTGTTCGCGATGCTCCTTTGCCCAACGCAAAAGAGCTTGCTTGCAAGAATCATGGGCGACGAGTCCGAGGGTGGGCATGGCTATTGCTGGTTTTGGGCAAACCCCTTGAGGGCCAATCCAAGATTGGTTGTGGCTTCAAACACAAACCCCTTCCCGCGCTTTCTCTTTTGGAGAAAGTGAAGGTTCGCCAACCCAAGCAAATCCGATCTTGCGGTGAAATAGGAAATGTCGTGACTTGCGCGGTGGCTTTCGATGGTGAAGACGGTTCCGGGATGTCGTATGGCGCGATTGAGGATTGCTTCCTGACGATGATTAATGTCATCCCTTCCTCGAAGAGCTGCACTTAGCTGCTTGGTTTCTAGTGTTTTGCGTTTGATGTAATCATGCAGCGCATCCACTGCTTTGCGGATAACCTGAAGCTGATGAATGATGAAGTAGTTCAGGTCATTGTCGTCCGTCTCGGTGTGTAGAAATGCCCGCGCATAATTCGTCTGCGATTTGTTTAGGATTTGCGAGATGGAGACAAATTCAAAGAGCCAGAATTCGCGCCTGAGCATTAGCCAGTAAAATAAGGCGCGTGCTGTCCTGCCGTTGCCATCTTTGAAAGGATGGTCATAGGCGAGCCAGAAGTGCAGAATGATGGCCCGAATCACTGGATGAAGAAAGTGCTGATCACCATCCGGTGCATTGGCAAACTCACACATCATCTTCATTCGTTCGGGCAGCTCGAATGAGGGCGGTGGAACATGCAGGATTTCACCCCTGTCATCCTCCACACAAATGGTCTCATCTTTGCGACGGAAGCGACCCGCAGCACTTTCATCATCAAGAGTCTCCTGCGTGATGAGCCGGTGAATTTCAAACACCAAATCTTTTGTGAGAGGTTTGTTCCTCCACTCCGCAAGCTGCCGCATGGTGAGGTAATTATTTAGGATCATGCGCTCGCTTACATCTAGTGGTGGCCGTCCGGTGCGCAACATATCCCGGGCCACCTCTCTCGTTGTGGCCGCCCCTTCGAGTTGGCTGGAGGTAATTGCTTCCTCCATCAGTGAGGAAACATGATACTGGTTTCGTGTTTCTTGATTGGGGATTTGTTCTCCCATGCTGACGCTCCCTCCCGCACGCAAATCTACGTCATGGAGAAATGCCAGAATCGGGTCTGTGGTAAAATAGCGAAAGGCTTGCTTTTTTTGATCTTTTAGGGGCAGATGTCGATACTGCGCGATCCGTCCTAGTTTCAGTCCAATCCACCACTCTTGGTTAGTCAAGCCGGGGGGGGGGGTGCGGTGCCGGATTTCATCCCAATGCCAATATTCTTCAGTTGGTCTGATCGCCGCCAACACGACCGCGAACCGTTCCGGTGCGATGTTTTGCAGAAGCTGCTGAAAGTCGGGCGGTGTCTTGGGAACCTGCATTTATTGATTTACTATTGATTCGTGATGAATCAATAGTAAATCAATAGCAGCTAGCAAGCACACTCTTTGACTTGTGGCTCCATTCTAGTTGAACCGCAACATCTTGCGGTTCAAAGCATCACCTTCAAGAAAGGTGCGGTGCGGCTCTTCGTGCTCTTTGCTACTTCCTCCGGGGTGCCGATGGCGACGACTTCACCGCCGCGTTCGCCGGCTTCGGGGCCGATGTCGATGAGGTGGTCGGCTTCGGCGATGACGTTGAGTTCGTGCTCGATGACGACGACGGTGTGGCCTTCGTCCACGAGGCGGTGGAGGATGTCGATAAGGCGGCGGACGTCGGCGTGGTGGAGGCCAATGGTTGGCTCTTCGATGAGGTAGAGATTGCGCTTGGTGGTCTTGAGACCCTTCATCTTCTCAGTTACGCTGCGGCCCTGGCCAGCGTTGAGTTCGGTGACAAGCTTTAAGCGCTGGGCTTCGCCGCCGCTGAGGGTGGGGCTGGGTTGGCCGAGCTGAAGGTATCCGAGCCCGGTGTCGGCCAGCAGTTGCAATGGCCGTTGGAGGCGTGGAATGCTCGCAAAGAATTCGGCGGCCTCAGTGATGCTCATGCGCAGGACCTGGCCGATGTTTTTGCCGTTGTATTCGATCTCCAGCGTGGCGGCGTTGAAGCGCATCCCGTTACATGTCTCGCAATGCACGCGCGTGGTTGGCAGAAAATTCATCTCCACTTTGATCTCGCCGTTGCCGGAGCAAGTTTCACAGCGCCCGCCCTCGGTGTTGAAGGAGAAGCGGCCCGCATCAAATCCACGAGCGCGGGCCATGGGAAGCTGGGCGAACAATTTGCGGATGTCATCGAGGATGCCGACATAAGTCGCGGGACAAGAGCGCGAGGTCTTGCCGATGGGCGATTGATCGACTTCGTAAACGGCAGTGATGTTCTCCGCGCCATGAAGTGCGCTCCAAGTTTTTGATTCTTGGCTCTTGTTTCTTGGTTTTGCCAAGGCGTTCTTAACAGCAGGAAAAAGCGACGCGCGCATGAGCGAGCTTTTGCCGCTACCGCTGACGCCGGTGAGGATGGTCAAACGACCGAGCGGAATGCTCGCGTCCACGTCGCGCAGATTGTTTGCGCTCGCGCCTTCGAGCTTCAGCCAGCCGTCTTTCGCGCTCTTCTTTGGCAAGGCACGGCGCTCGCCACGGAGCGGATGCTTCATCACTTCCCGCAAAGACTTGCCGGTGACGCTGGCTTTATTCTTCTGAATCTCTTTGATCGTGCCCATCGCGGTGACTTCGCCGCCATGGCGACCGGCACCGGGGCCGAGGTCGATGATCGTGTCTGCGCGGCGCATGGTTTCTTCATCGTGCTCCACGACGAGCAGCGAGTTGCCCTTGTCGCGCAAGGCGATGAGCGTGTTGAGCAATGCTTCGTTATCGCGTGGATGGAGGCCGATAGTTGGCTCATCTAGCACATACAAAACGCCGCGCAGATTGGAGCCGAGCTGTGATGCCAGGCGGATGCGCTGGGCTTCGCCCCCACTGAGCGTGTCGGCACTGCGATTGAGCTGCAAGTAACCCAGGCCGACCTCGCGCATGAAGCGCAGGCGTTGCTCGATTTCCGTCAAGATGTCGCGCGCGATTTCATGCTGAGTGCCGGTGAATTTTAACTTCGCCACGCACTCGCCGCCGCGCTCGGCAGACAAGGCTACGATCTGTTCCAGCCGCGCGCCTTTGACTTGCACGGCGCGCGCAATGGGATTGATGCGGCTGCCATGACATGCGGCGCAGGTCACATGCGAGTGCTCCCCGCTGTCGAATCTGCGCTCCTCCTCCATCTCGGCCTCCAGCAAAGAAACATCGTCGCGGCGCTCGGCATGCGGTGTGGCAACGGTGACGCCGAAGCCCCGGCAGGATTTGCACCAGCCGTGCGGGCTGTTGAAGGAGAACAATCGCGGATCGAGTTCTTCGAACGACATCGCGCAGTTCGGACAGCTCATCTCGGTGTTGAGCACTTGGATGGACTTGTCTGGCAGTCGCAGCTTCAACGTGCCTTTCCCCATCTTTAGCGCCTTTTCAATCAGGGGCCGCAACGCGATGGCACTCATGCCGCGTTCCGTGTGAGCGATTACGGCGTCAATCGTGTGTTCCTTGAAGCGCTCGAGCCGCGAGAAGTTTGCGGTGTCCTTGAAGGCACCGTCCACGAGCAGCGTTTCGATGCCGTGTTTGCGCGCGTGATCGGCGATTTCGTTATGGAACCCTTTTCGTGCCTTCACGAGCGGGGCCATGATGTGGACGAGCGAATTCTTTGCGAGTTCCTCCACGGTTTTGACCACCGCGCTCACGCTCTGCTTTTCCACCGCGATGTTACAGTTAGGGCAGTATTGCGTGCCGACCTTCGCGAACAACAAGCGCAGGAAATGATAAACCTCCGTGATGGTAGCGACGGTGCTCTTGCCGCTACCGCGCGACACACGCTGCTCAATCGCGACGGTTGGCGGCACGCCAGTGATGAGATCCACCTCGGGCTTCTCCATCTGCTCGACGAACGTGCGCGCATAGACCGACATGCTGTCGAGAAAGCGTCGCTGCCCTTCGGCAAAGACGAGATCAAACGCGAGCGATGATTTGCCGGAGCCGCTGAGGCCGGTGACGACGACGAGCTGGTCGCGTGGGATGTCGAGCGAGATGTTTTTTAAATTGTGCTCGCGTGCGCCGCGGATCGCTATCGCGTTCGGTGCGTCGGTGGTCGGTAATCGGTGCGTCTGTGGTCCAGCATTTTTCGCGGCCTGACCGTAAGCCATGGGCATTTCTTTTACGGACGCACTGTCGGACTGACGCACCGATGCACCCAGGTATCTCCCCGTCCACGATTTCTCACACGCAGCAACTTCCTCCGGCGTTCCACACACAACGATCTCCCCGCCGGTCGCTCCGGCTTCGGGACCGAGATCAATCACCCAATCAGCGCATTTGATGACTTCGACATTGTGCTCGATGACGAGAATGCTGTGGCCTTCGTTCACAAGACGTTGCAGGAGTTTGATGAGCAGCGCGATGTCGTCGAAGTGCAAACCGGTGGTTGGCTCGTCGAGGAGGAAGAGCGTCTTCTTGTCGGAAGATTCAGGCTCCAGCAGATGACCGATAAGCTTCAAGCGCTGCGCCTCACCGCCAGACAACGTGTTGAGCGGCTGGCCGAGACGCAGATAGCCGAGGCCCGCTTCACAGAGCAAGCGCATCGAGTTCACGACGGACGCAGCCTTTTTTGAATCAATGGCTGCGAAGAAGATCATCGCCTCCTCAATGGTCATGCCGAGCACGTCGTGAATGCTCTTGCCCCCGAGCTTGATGCGCAGCGCGTGGGGCTGGTAGCGTTTGCCCTCGCATTCTGGACAAGTCACGTAGAGGTCGCTGAGGAACTGCATCTCGATTTTCTCATAGCCATTGCCCCAGCAGCGTTCGCAGCGTCCGTCGCCGCTGTTAAAGCTGAAGAAGCCAGGCGTGATGCCCTCGGCTTTCGCATCCTCAGTTTCCGCGAAAAGCTGGCGGATGGCATCGAACGCGCCGACGTAAACGGCGGGCGTGCTGCGTGGCGTGCGCGCAAGCGGGCTTTGATCCACCATCACCACGGAGCCAATTTTATCGCCGCCTTCGATGGACTTCACGCGACCGGGCTCGTCTTCGATTCTCTCGCCGCGCTGACGCAAAAGATTCCGGTAAAGCACTTCATGCACCAGCGTGCTCTTGCCGCTGCCGCTCACGCCGGTGATGCAACACAGAACGCCAAGCGGAATCTCCACATTGATGTTTTTCAGGTTGTGCTGTCGCGCGCCAATGATGCGCAAGGCGTGGCCGCGTTTTGTGCTGCGGCGTTTTGTGGGAACGGGGATGGCTTTGCGACCGAATAAATAGTCCCCCGTGAGTGTGTTGAAAGTGTCGAGGGCAGACTGCCCTCGTTCGTGGGGGTTTTTTGGATGGGGGCTGGCAGCCCCCAACACTTTTTCCCGCAAGTCCGTGAGTGTTCCACTGAAGACGAGCTCGCCCCCCTTCTCGCCCCGACCCGGACCGATCTCGATGAGATTGTCCGCAGCGCGCATCACGGCTTCATCGTGTTCAACAACGAGGAGCGTGTTGCCCTTGTCGCGCAGTCCTTCCATGACTCCGATCAGGCGCCCGATGTCGCGCGGATGCAGGCCAATGCTCGGCTCATCGAGGACAAACAATGTGTTCACGAGTGATGCGCCGAGGCACGTCGTGAGATTGACGCGTTGCAACTCGCCGCCACTGAGCGTGCGAGTTTGACGATCCAGATTCAGGTAACCCAATCCGGCGCGTTCGAGATAGCTGAGCCGCGAGGCGGTCTCATCGCGCAACATGCGTGCGGCCTTGTCGTGCTCGGTGATCGTCCACGCCCGCAGTAGGGGCAGCAGGTCACTGACGGGCTGCGCCCAAAGATCGGCCAGTGTCCGGCCTTCGACGCGGTAGTGAAACGCTTCCTTTTTCAAGCGCCCGCCACCGCAATCGTGGCAGGTGGTATAAGCGCGGTAGCGGCTCAGGAAGACGCGGACGTGCATCTTGTAAGCGCGCGATTCCTGCCATTTGAAGAAACCACGCACGCCATACCATTCGCCCGCGTTGTAAGCGGCCTCAGGATCGCTGCGGTCACCTTCGATGAGCCATTTTTTATCTGCGGCACTGAACTGATCGAACGGCAGATCAATATCCACGCCGCGCTTCTTCGCGCATTTGATGAGATCGTTCTGGCAATCTTTGTAGGAGTCGCCGCTGAAAGCTTTTACGAGACCTTCGCGGATGCTGAGCGATTCATCGGGAATGGCCTTTGTTAAATCTAGACCCAGCGTGCGGCCAAAGCCTCGACAGGTGGGGCACGCGCCGATGGGATTATTGAAGCTGAACAGGCCCGGTGTGGGCGCGGGGAGTTTGATGTCGCAGTCCGCGCAGCGCCAGTCGGTGGAGAAGCTGAGAATTTCGGATTTCGGATTTCGGATTTCGGATTGGATAAACGAAACACTCATCTGGCCTTTGCCAAAACGCAGCGCGGCTTCGATGGCTTCCGTGAGCCGGGATTTGTTCGCGGCATCAAGCGTGATCCGGTCCTGCACGACCTGCACAATGGCGGGCAGTTTTCTTTTTGCGAAGCCCACAGGATCATCGGTGCGGATGACATCACCGAAGATAAGAACGCGGGTGTAACCCTGCGATTGGAGGAATGGAAAAAAATCTTCAGCGCTTGTTTTTGCAGGAACGGGCACGCCGAAGAGGATGAGCGCTGCCTTGCCCGCGCGTTCACTTAACAATGCGCGCTGGATGCTCTCCGCGCTCTCTGGTTTGATGGGCCTGCTGCACTCCGGGCACACGCCTTCGGCGAGGCGAGGAAAAAGCATCTTCAGATAGTCGTTGATCTCCGTGATCGTTCCGACGGTGCTGCGCGTAGAACGGATGTTGTTGACCTGCTCGATGGCAATGGCCGGGGGGATGCCGATGATGGCGTCCACCTTCGGCTTGTCCATGCGCTCGAAGAACTGCCGCGTGTAAGGCGAGAATGTCTCCACGTAACGACGCTGGCCCTCAGCGTAAACGGTATCGAATGCGAGCGATGATTTCCCCGAGCCACTCGGCCCCGTGATGACATTAAGCTTGCCCAATGGCAGGTCGAGATCGACGCCCTTGAGGTTGTTCTGACGTGCGCCGCGGATTTGAATCACGTTGGAGAGAGGCGAGGGGCGGGCGGTCATGGGCAAGGGGGATGTAAGCGATTCGCCCGGCAGGGGCAAATGGGCGCATCAAGCTCAACCAAGATAATTCACGATCATTTCATCAAGGCTTCATCAATCTTTCACACTGGGATGTGAGAGTCAGGCCATGAAAATCACGAAATATCAGTCATTGATAGCTGCATGGGCCAGTGTCGTCGCCGTTCCATGTGTCACTGCGGAAGATGCTGGTCTGGCATCCTCAGCACTCGATCATGCGGAAGTGCGCATTCCATATGTGGAACTGCGGAAGCTCTGGGCGGCGGCTCAGACTGAGAAACCGGCGGCACCACCGAAGGAAGCCCTTCCCATTGGGAAAATTCTGGCGGCGCATTACCGGCTTAATCTTGCGGGTGGAAAGTCGCAACTGGAGGCGGAGTTTCGCGCGGAGAGCTTCGGCGGGAAATGGGAGCGGCTTCCTCTGATGGGCGCGGGGCTTGCAGTTGCGAGCGTAGAGCCGCAAGACGCGAGGCTGATCGTCGAAGAAGATGAATTGTGCCTCCTGGTAAAAGAGGGCGGGGTGCAAAGTGTGAAGGTGCGCTTCATAGAAAGCAAAATACCCGTCTCGAATGGAGCGGCGCTGTTGAAGCTAACTACCGCAGCCTGCGCGGTCGGGTCGCTGGAGGTGCGCGGTGTGCCGGAGTCGCGCGCCTTGAAGCTGGGCGATAATGTGGCACCTGTTCTTGAAAACGGTGCCGCGATGATCGCCTTGCCAGCAAAAGGCGGAGACTTGGTGCTGTCTCTGACAGATGCCGCGACTGAGCTGAAACCGGAACAGGCACCGCCGCCGCCGCAGCCCAGCGAATGGAGTTTGCAAAACGAGGCGCTAGTATTCGAGAGTGAAGGCGAACTGAACTACCGAGTTCGGGTTCACGCGATGGCACTGAATGGATCAGCCCTGGAGGCCGTGCTGGTGCTGCCAGGCAATGCGCGCTCGATCAAAGTCACAGGTGATGATATTGAAGAAGCCAAATATGCCCGCAGCACCGAGGGAAAACTGGAATTGCGCGCGCGGTGGAAAACCCGGGATGTGCAAGAGCGCGAACTGAGAGTCAGTTACGCCCTCCAGCAACTGCCCCTCGCTCCCGAGTGGGAACTGCGCGCACCGACCCAAGTGAAAGAAGATCGCGTGAAGACAGTTTTCATGATCGCCGTTCCGGCGGGTAAGGAATTCAGCGGGGCGAATCTGCAAGGACCGATGTCTTCTGCAAAGCTTCCAAAGTGGATTGGTGCAGAAACGCCAATTAAGGAATTTGACACTTTGACGGCGACGGCTTCTGCATCGCTGCAAAGCAAACTCCTCCCGCGCATGGAGACCGCGCCAGCGATCGTGACTCGCAGCGATTACAATTCAAAGGTTGTCGGCGACGGGTCTGTGCTCACGGAAGCGACGCTCGAGATCGAGCACATGGAAGGCTTGCGCTGGGGCTTCACGCTACCGGAGAAAGGTATTCTTCTACAGTGCAGCGTGGGTGATGTGCCGGTGAAGCCGGTTGCCAGGGCTGGTGGCGGCATGGAGATTCTGCTGGCTGAACCGAGCGGTGGAAAAACTGCGAAGACCACCGTTTCATTTTCCTACACAACGGCCAAGGACAAGCTGGATGCAGTCGAAGGGCAGATCGCGCTGGAACTTCCGCTGACGCCGCTCTTCATCAGCGAGGTAACATGGACCATTCAGATTCCGGATTCCTATGAACTGACGGCAGTCGGCGGAAACACGGACGTGGGTTCGGAATCAAGCAGGGGCAAAGAAAACACCACCAGCCGCGTGAAGAAGCTTTGCCGCAATGAGCGGCCTGGAGCCGAACTATTCTATCGCAAACGCGGCATCAACTGAATCTGAGTCCAATACATTTCTCTGAATCTCAAACTTTAATTCATTACCAGCCATGAACTTTTTTCGCATTCTCGCCATCTGTTTGATCACCATCTGCACTGCCGCCGCCTGGGCTGTGCTCGGCACGGCCCTTAAATTTCGTTCTGCGAACTTCAGCACCCAGATGGGCGGCGAGGTGACGGAAGTCTGGGGACCCGCGATGGAACAGAAACATCCCGCCGCCTTCTTGTTTTCATCAACTGGTGGGGGTAAAAAAATTGAAATCAAGCCATCCCGCAGTGATGCCAATGTGGAGCTGCAATACGAGCCGAAGAAGCGCGGACTTTTCTGGCACCGCACTTACAGCGTGAATTTCACGGGCGACTATGAGATTGCCAATCCGACTCCAATCGAACAGACGATCTATATTCAGTTCCCGCTGCCCACCAAAAGCGCCAGCTACACCAACTTCTCCTTTACCATTGGCGGTTCGGCACCACGTCAGACCGCTCCCACGGACGGCATGATCACCGAGGCGGTGCAGGTCCCGGCGAAGGGTAGGGTGCCGCTGCATATCGCTTATGTGTCGCGCGGCATGGATGCCTGGCGGTATGTTTTTCCGGATGCCAGCCGTGTGCAAAACTTCAAGCTCGCCATGACAACGAACTTTGACGAGATCAACTTCCCCCAAGGGACGGGATCGCCGACAGCAAGATCAGAAGCCGCCCATCAATTCAACTGGGACTATCCTGATGTGTTGAGCGCACCCGCCATCGGCATGGACATGCCCAAGGTGCTGAACGCGGGGCCGGTGGCGGCGCGCATCTCTTTCTTCGCTCCTGTGTCGCTGGTGTTCTTCTTTGCCGTGTTGCTCATCATTGGCTTGATGCGGGGGGCAAACCTCCATCCCATGAACTACTTCTTTCTCGCTGCTGGATGTTTCGCGTTTCAGATTCTTTTCGCTTATCTGGTGGACTTGCTGCCGATTCATTTGAGTTTCGGCATCGCCTCAGCGGTTTCACTGGTGCTGGTCTGCGGCTACGTTGGTTTGGTTGGAGGCAGGAAACTCTTCTGGGTCGCCCTGCCCGCGCAGTTCGCCTACATGGTGCTGTTCAGCTACAGCTTCTTCTTTGATGGACTGACCGGACTTACCGTGACCATTGGAGCGATCATCACGCTGGCGCTGCTCATGATTCTCACTGCAAAAATGGACTGGGAGAAAATCTTCCAGTGCACGGGATCATCATTGTTGAAAAAAGCGACGACGTAAGTGCAAAATCAAGTCAGTGTGCTTTGACTCGAAACCCCCATCATAAACTGTCGTCATGCCAAACGCGCACCAACGCCCGCGCATACTCGTCGTGGAGGATGAACCCTCCATCGCTGACAACATTGTTTACTCGCTGGAGTCAGAAGGGTTCGTGACGGTGGTGTGCCCGACTGGAACGGAGGCATTGGCTGCGGTGAAGAAAGAAGACTTTGCACTGGTCGTGCTTGATGTGGGGCTGCCAGACACGACAGGCTTCGAGGTGTGCAAGCAGATGCATTCAGTGAAGAAAGTGCCCGTCATTTTCCTCACCGCGAGGTCGGCTGAAGTTGATCGCATTGTCGGTCTGGAAATCGGCGGCGATGACTACCTGTGCAAACCATTCAGCCCTCGTGAACTCACTGCAAGGGTTCGGGCCGTGCTGCGCCGCATGGAAAATGGAGTGAAGCCAGCCAGTGAATCTGTGAAAAAGGAGGCTTCGCCGATTGCCGTGGACGATATGCGTTGTGCGATCAGTTATTTTGGCGAGACACTGCCGCTGTCGCGTTACGAGTTTCGATTGCTGAAAGCGCTTTCGGCGCATCCGGGCCGCGTCTTCAGCCGGGGACAGCTTATGGAACATGCATCGGATGAACCGGATGCGGCGATGGAACGAACCGTGGATGCGCATGTGAAGTCCATTCGGGCCAAGATGAAAGCGGTGCGCGACGATTTGGAGCCGGTCGTGACGCATCGCGGGCTGGGCTATTCGCTTGCGGAGCGATGGGATTGATCTTTCTACTCCGCCATGTCGCTTACTTCAAAGCTGCTCCTCGGTTTCGCGCTGATCGCCGGCATCGGTTTCCTTTTGATGATGGACCAGGTGCTGAGCCGCGTGGAGCGGCAATATCTGGAGGCGGCCGAGGAGCCCATGGTGGATATGGCGAACGTGATGGCGGAAATGCTTGCGCGAGATGTGGATGCTGAAGGCAAGGTGGACACCGCATCTCTACAGGCCGCATTCACCGGGGCGAAGGCACGACAGATTGAAGCCAAAATTTATGCTTTCACCAAGACCCGCATGGACATGGATGTTTATGTCACGGACAGCCACGCCATCGTTCTCTACGATTCCATGCACCCGGAGCGCGTGGGTGAGCGTGAGACGAAGCGAGATGTGACCCTGGCGCTGGCGGGAGAATATGGCGCACGGGCGACGCGCGAGGTTGAGACTGATTCAGGAACGGCGGAAATATACGTGGCCGCACCGGTGGTCATTGGCGGAAAAATCATGGGGGTCGTCAGCATTGGGAAGCCGCAGCAAAGCATGGCCAAGTTTCGCGATGAGACCCGCTCCTGGCTCAAGCGCACCATAGGCTCGCTGGTCTTGTGCATGCTGCTCGGGTCAGGATTGCTGGCACGGTGGACGACGCGGCCCATCCGTCGGTTGACTGACTACGCGCGGGACATCACTCGCGGCGAGCGACCGCCGGTGCCGCGCTTGCACGGCTCGGAGATGAAGACCTTGGGCGCGGCATTTGAAAAGATGCGGGATGTGCTGGAGAACCGGGAGTCGGTTGAACATTACGTTCAGACCCTGACGCACGAGCTGAAGAGTCCGGTGGCTGCGATTCGCGGTGCCTCCGAGTTGTTGCAAGAACACGCGGTTCCCGATGCGCAGCGCACGAAGTTTTTGCATAACATCCAGACCGAATCCCTGCGGCTGCAGAATTTGCTAGATCGCCTGCTGGCTCTCACCGCGTTGGAGAAGCAGAAATTTCTCGAAGACGCAAAGGAGGTAAATCTCAGCGTGATTGTGCGTGAAGCATGCGACCACTTTGCCCCGATGCTGGCGAAGAAGGGAATCAAACTAGACCGCTGGATTGATGAGAATGTGTTGGTGTGTGGCGAAGCATTTTTACTGCGCACGGCTTTGAACAACCTGCTGCAAAATGCGGTCGATTTTTCACCATACGATGCCGAGATTTCCGTTGGTCTGAAGGTCGTGGATGGCCGCGCCTGTTTTGTTGTCGAGGATGAAGGCCCCGGCCTCCCTGATTATGCGAAGAAGCGGGTGTTTGAGCGCTTTTACTCCCTGCCGCGACCGGAGACAGGAAAAAAAAGTTCCGGTCTTGGTCTGTGTTTTGTGCGTGAGGCGGCTCTGCTGCATCGTGGCAGCGCGGAGATAGAGAACCGTGATGGTTGCAGTGGAGTGAGGGCGCTCTTCAGCCTGCCGATGGTGTAGGATGCAGAAATGGTGGGGCTTTTCGATTGAAGAAGTCGAAAATCATGGCACTACAGAAGGCCCATGAAACTCGCTTTTTTTTCCGGGTGCGCCGTCACCATGTTCCTCGTCTCCTGCCAGCCGTTACCTCCGACGGGCAGCGACTATCTCGCCGGGTTGGGTTCCGCGCCGCCGCAGGCTCCGCCTTCTCTGGGCGTGGGCGAGCAAGTATCTTATTGGGATGATGATGGCTCGGCGGGGCAGCCGCGCATTGTGGTCGATTTGAATAAACAAGTGGCGCAATTCTATCGCGGCGACCACGTCATCGGCGTGGCGGCGATTGCCTCTGGCAAGGAGGGGCGCAATACGCCGCCCGGACAATATAAAATCACGGAGAAAGATCCGACACACAAGTCCTCGAAATATGGCTGGATCGAGGATTCCCAGGGCAAGGTGGTGAATGAAGATGCGACTCCGTCCACTCGTGTGCCAGCCAGCTGCCGTTATGTGGCGGCGCCGATGCCGTGGTTCATGCGCTTGCGGGGCGACGGGGTGGGCATGCACGAGGGTTATCTGCCGGGCTATCCCGCCTCTCACGGCTGCATCCGGATGGATCGCGGTGTGGTGAAGAAATTTTATCAAAACGCCTACGTCGGTATGCCCGTGCAGGTGATCAATTGAGCGGCTCAGTCCAGCCCCAGCTCCGCGATCTTGTCCTCGTCCCAGCCGAGGTAATGGCCGAGTTCGTGGAGATAAGTGATGCGGATTTCTTTCCGATAATCCAGTTCATCGCCGTCGCAGTAATCCCATAGGTTGTCGAGAAACAGGCGGATGCGCGGCATGTCCTCAGGGCCGGATGGGGGCGGATCAAGCCGGTCGAGTCCCTCGAACAAGCCGAGCAGATCGTCCGCCAGTGAGTCATCGTCGGCGAACGCATCGGCGATGGTTTCATAAGCCACAGAGCACTCGCCCGCCGCAGCGCGCACATCGAGTGGCAAGCTGGTTTGTGCGCGGGCCACCTCGGTTTCCGCGAGGCGCAGAAGTTTGTTGAACGGGACGGGCATGAAGCAAGTTCACTTCGGAGCGTTCGCCATAAGATGCGCATATTTCTCCTTCCACTCCGCAGGAAGGCGCATCGGTTTGCCTTGCGGCATTAGCACAAGAGCGAGGGCTTGTTTGCAGGTGATGAGCAGGGCGTCTTCGTCCTTGCGGCGCATTTCAAAGCTGCACCAGAAGCGGGCGCGCTCGATGCTTTCGAGTTTACCGTGAATGATGAGTTCGTCACCAAGCTTCGCCGGTTTGCGGTAGTCGATCTCCGTGCGCACCAGCACTGGATAAAGATGCGTGTGCGCCATCTCGCGCAGGTTCATGCCGAGCTTTGCGGCAAGGCGGGTGCGCGCGGTTTCGATCATGCGCAGGTAGGCGAGGTTGTGGACGACTCCGCCGCAATCGGTGTCGAAGAACATGACTTCCTCATGGGTGGTGATGGTGGGCATGATGAAGATTCAAGTTTTAAGTATGAAGTTTCAAGTGATTCTGCATTGTCCGCAGCTGGAAGTTGTTCTTGAAACTTGAAACTGGAAACCTGAGACTCACTCATGCGCCTCGCCTATCTCTACAGCCGTTATCCGGTCGTCTCGCAGACGTTCTGTGATTCGGAGATGCTGGCGCTGGAGTCGATGGGCTTTGAGCTGGAGATTGTCTCGCTCAATCCGCCGCCGGATTCCTTCCGGCACGAGCGGCTGGAGCGGCTGAAGGCGGAGATTCATTATCCGTCACCAGATCGCGTGCTAAACGCGAAGGCGAAGGCGCCGGAGTTCGAAAACCAGCTCGGCCCGCTGATCCGGGAACACGATGACCATTATGGGAAGTCATTCAAGTCCGCCATCCGCGCGCGCAATGCATGGCACTTTGCGCCCTTGCTGAAGAAGCGGGGCGTCCGACATGTGCATGTTCACTTTGCCAATCGTGCGACCCATACGGCTTTGTTCCTCAAAAGGCTGGGATTCACCTTCAGCTTCACGGCACATGCGCAGGATTTCATGGTGGATCTGGGCAGTGACGAACTGCTCCGGGAAATGGCGCGCGAGGCGGAGTTCGTCATCGCCGTGAGCGATTACTCGCGCAATCTGCTGGCGCAGACCTGCCCTGAAAGCGCGGGCAAGATCACGCGGATTTACAACGGAATCGAGCTTGATGATTTCCCCAAGGCACAACCGGAGCGTGACGGCCCGTTGCGCATTGTCTCCGTGGGGCGCTTGATCGAGTTCAAAGGATTCCAGAATCTTCTCGGCGCGGTGCGGGCGCTGAATGAACGCGGGGTGCAAGTCGAGACCCGCATCATTGGCGAGGGGCCGATGCGTTTCGCGCTGGAGCAGCAGATCGCGGGCGACGGTTTGTTCGCGAATGT
>JAYVZW010000176.1:0-6358 GCA_043783015.1 Verrucomicrobiota bacterium | reverse complement strand
GGCTTTGGTTTGTCATTACACTGCTTCCAGTCATCGGCATTTTTTACAATGGCATTCAAATCATGGCGGATCGTTACACCTATATCTCGCAAATAGGATTAGTCATGGCCGTGGTTTGGATCGCATGGGAGCTGGTTGGCCGTAATAAAATTGCCAGGGTCGTATATGTTGTCGCCGCCATTTTTCTAGTGATCACATTGCTGTTCGTCTCATCACAACAGGTGCGGGCTTGGGAATCGGATCGTGCTTTGTGGGAGCACTGCGTTGCCAACACGAAGGACAACTTCTATGCTCAGTCCAAGCTCGGAAAATCAATGCAAGATATCAATGATTACCTGGGGGCAGAGGAGCATTACCGTGAGGCATTAAGGCTCAACCCCGACGGCATCGAGGCTCTCAATAATCTGGCCAGCATTCTGTCAATGAAGGGGGAAATGCGGGAGGCCATTGAGCTTCAGCAGCGCACTGTAGCTGTGTTCCCTAAGTGGTATCTCATGCATCACAACCTTGGGCAGCATCTTGCGCAAAACGCCGATTATTCTGGAGCGAAGACTTCGTATCTTCGGGCCTTGGAACTTGAGCCAAAAAGGTTTGCCACCAGCCTCCAGCTTGCATCCTTGCTCGCTGATAAATTCGGTGACAAGACCAGCCTGGAAGAAGCAGCCAACTGTCTGGAAAGAGCGATCACGTATCCGCCGGACCAGGCGGAACTGCATTACTTGCTGGGGATCATACTCTATCGTCTGGGGTGCGCGGACGACGCCATCGCCAGTTTCCGCAAGACACTCGATATAGACCCTAAACATTCGGGCGCGGAGAACAATCTCGGGGCCTTTCTGATAGCGAAAGGCATGGATGATGAAGCTATTAAGCTGTTCACCAAGGCAATTCATGACAATCCCGATGGCATCGATGCCTACGACAATTTGGCCCAAACGCTGGCCAAAAAAGGAGAGTCGGCGGAAGCAGTGAAAATTCTGCGCACCGCACTCATCCGCGCGCCCAATCATGCTGGCTGCCACATCAGGCTGGCCTGGATTCTCGCCACATCACCCGTGGATTCAATCCGCGATGGACTTGAGGCCACGCAACTGGCCCGTCGCGCCGAAGAACTCGCCGGTAAAAATAATCCGGATGTTCTTGATTCTCTGGCCGCCGCTTACGCCGAAACAGGCCGCTTTACCGAAGCACAGGAGGCGGACACGAAAGCTCTGGAACACCCCGCAATGCAGAACAATTCAGAACGCGCCGCGCAAATTCGCCAGCATCTGGAGATGTATCGGAGTGGCAAGCCTTTTAGAGATGTCGCTCATTGATGCTTGAGCTACGTGTTGCGCTGATAGTCGGCGGCGGGCTGTGGAAGATCGCGTTGAATTTCTGAAACGCGATAACCGAAGCCGGAGCCGGCGATGGTGTCGAGATCGACACATCCTTCACGACGGCGATAGAGGCCTGGATGGACGGCGGATTCTGGCAATGATGCGTCGGGATAAAACTGCATGGCGTTAGTCTCGACGCCCCGAATCGTCTGCCCATGTGCGGCGAGTCGGCAATGCGGAATCTGCGCGAGCATGGGGTTGGTCAAGTCCTGCACCATCACCGGCATGCCGTGAGCCTTGGCCCAGCAGAGGCTGAGCAGCGCCCCGGTTTGAGTCTTGCATGTCTTCAGCGCGACGCCAGACCAGCCCAGTGAGCGGCCCAACCGAACGAACCGCCAGTCGTGCGCGCTTTCATCAAGAAACAGCGGCTTCCGCGCGGTGATGCTGTGGACATCAATCGGGTTGCGTTCGAGATCATAAGGGAAGGGTTGTTCGACGTAGAGCAACGCAGCAGAGATATCCGGTTGTTCCATGCGGAGGCGATCGAGGATGGCGTTGACGTATTCTGGATCGGTCACGGTGCAGTTGAAGTCGCTGCTCAAAGCCACCACGCCACGATTTAAGGCAATCTGTCCTACGCGAACGATACGATCATAGTCCCACTTAGAATCATTGCCTCGCAGCTTGATCTTTAGAGAAGTAAGACCATCGGTTCTGATCCAATCATCTAACAGCAACGGATAACCATCATCAGGCTCTTCGCCCGTAAGATCACTTGCCTCCAGGGGATCAAGCCCGCCGACCAGATGCCACGCTGGCAGCAGCGTGGGCGCCGGTAATGGGGCCAGAAAATCCTCCGGGTATTTGCCGACAAAACTGACACCCGCAGCATCAGGCTCCAAGAACTTCGAGAGGTCGCGGTTCATGTAGCGACGATTGTAAGTGGTGTAGATATCGACGCCGTGAAGATTGCCATAGGCATCATGCACCGCGATGTCCAGGCTGCTGGCGCAGACCAGCGCGGCGAGTTGCGGGAGGTCTTCACCGAGATTTGAACTGGAATTGTAACTCTCGATAAGTCGGGGAAGAACATGTTGATGAAAATCATCGCCAATCTCCATTGGATGGCCGCAGAAATTCTCGGTGGTCAGCGACTTTGCTAACATCAATGTGAACGTCTTAAGCGCCTCGTGTCGCGTCTCGTAACTCAACGCGCTGGGCCAGGCCCATTGCACACTTAGCGGGGTTTCGCCCCAGCCGCTGGCACTGCGCCCAGCGCTATCCGCCACCGTGACGCGCACCCGTGCGCAAGTGACACTGGTCAAAGTGTCGTGGCCGAACTTGAGCGGCACTCTTGTTTCAACCGGCAGAAAGAAAACCTCGACGCGGGTAATGCTGATATCGGCGAGATTGGGCATGGAGTTTTTTTAATCAGGCAAAGGCTTGCCTTTGGTTTCGGGACCCAGCCAGATGATCGCGGCTCCTATGACGTAGATTGCGCACAAGACCGAACCCGCCTTCGGAAAGCTGCCGCCAAAGAACGCCATCACCTGCGCTGTCTGAAGCGTGCCGATTGAGGCCAGCACGCGACCGAAGTTATAAGCGAATCCCTGGCTGGTTGAACGAATGCTGGTGGGAAAAAGTTCCGGCAAATAAAGCGGGAAGAATCCGTAAAACGACGCCGTGATACCGCCGGCGATGAAGACTGAGATGAGAAATGGCGTGCCGTATTGGGTGTTGAACAGATAGAGGAAAAGCAGCGAAGCCATGGATCCAAGGCAGAGCGCGAAATATGTGATCCGTCGCCCGAACTTACCTGCGGCCAGCGCGGCGAGAATCGTCCCAACAATCGCGCCTAGTGAGAGCGCGATCTGGGTGTTTTCCTTGGCGTGCTTGAAAACCGTGCCCTCGGCGAGCTGGCTGGCCCACTTCGATGCCCATTGCATCGAACCCCAAGTGCCGAGAAGGGCCACGCCCGAAAGGCCTGCACCTAGTAGCAGCAGCTTGATCGTGGAGCGATTGGCGGCGGATGTCATTGACCCTGCGGTTTCGGCGCGCTGCATGTATCGAATAATCGGATAAAGAAAACCAGCCAACGTCACCACCAGCCCGATGATGGTGCCGATGACTCGCAAAGCCGTGTTCGTGACGACCGGTGTCCAGAGCACGACGACGACCATGGCTCCGACAGTGCCGATCACGGTGCCGATCAGATCGAAACTCGACATGTGCGACGTTGATCCTTGGTCGCGTTCGTGCTTCCACTTCTCGGATTCCGGGACGCAGGCCATGATGAAAAAAGTCAGCACTGCCGGAAATGCACCGGACATCATGAGCAATCGCCAGCCCTCGTGATCAATCAATGCCCAGGCCCACTTCGCAGGCATCCCGATGGAAAGCATGGCCGATTGCAATTGCGGCGCGAGTGACAGCAGTGCAAGACTTAGCAGCGGCACCAGCATGATGCCCACGTTTGATGCTGCCCCGATCAAACCCGCCAGCATCGTGCGCGAGCGGTCGGGCCAGACTTCGATGACCAGCGCGACTCCCAGCGCCCATTCACCGCCCATGCCCAGCGCGGCAATGAAACGCAGCACCGCCAGATGCCACGGCGCCGTTGATAAACCACACAGACCGGTAAAAATCGCATACGTGAGGATGCTCAACGTCATCGCGCGGACGCGCCCGATGCGGTCGCCCAGCCATCCGAAGAGCACGCCGCCACTCGCCGCGCCGACGAGAAACACGGCCATGATGGCACCAAACCATTCGTTGATGGCCTTGCTGTCACTCGTGCCCAGCAACTCCTTCAACGCCGGATTGCCCACGACGGGAAACATCCCGATTTCCACGCCGTCGAACATCCATCCCAGCAAGGCAGCGGCGAGTGCCATCCACTTACCCTTTTCGCTGGCAACTAATGGCGATGGATTGGTCATGCTTTTTGCTGCCAACTTATTTGTGCCCTGTTCTCGACCATGAAATATCAGATTTAATGCGGCCTATGCCTATGTTCAAGGTGATCAAATGGTGCCAACGGGGGCGACCATGGCGGCACGGCAGGAAGTCATGATGACACAAGACATCATTCGCATTCGCGCTCTATCGGGTAGATTTGACCGGTATTAAATAGCATTTCACGTAGCTACTCGAGATCATGTATTCATAACTAGGAGAATCACTTCGTTGCAATGTCACCTCATCTCGCAGTTTTAACTCGCCACTTTTGCCATACGGAGTAATCCGCCAGACAGTTCCATCCTCTAACGTTAGACCTTCTCTTAAAGAAGCAATCCAATGTTTGCCAAGAGTGATTGCCTGCGGAGCCGCGACTAAAGGCACGCCGCCTGGGGGTTTGACCTTCATTGCTTCCGCCATCCATTCAGCACGTAAATGGCCAAGAAGTTGCTCCAATACGGCCTTCTGTTGCGAATTTAGCAAATCACATCCAATCGCTTTCTGCCAATCGGGAGGAATGTTTTTCAAACTGCATGGAGGGGCAGTCACTGCACTCTGCGCTATCGCCCTTTGTGCGAACGCCATGGAAGCAAACGTGCAGATTAACACTGCATGACGCCAGAACATCGCTGCCTTGCAGACACAGCTATATGAGAACGTAACAAGGGGAACCGTTTTTACCTTCATTGTTCCAATCTGAGGCCGCGATCTGCCTCATGTCAATCTCCATTGGCGAGTTGTCGATTTCCCTAATCCGCCGTCGTGAGTTTCGCTGCTCACGTCATGCTGTATGCATTCAAGGCGGAGATTTAGAAGGTGTTTTGCAAATCGTGCTTTTTGTTGCAGATGCACCTTGCAGCGGCTAGGCATCGCTCAACCGCTTTCACATTATGACTATCGAGGAGGCACTCAGCATTTTAGAACTCAAGCCGCATTTTACGACGGCGGAGCTAGGCAAGGCATATCGCCATGCCTTGATGGTTTGGCATCCTGATAGATTTTCAGGTAACGAAGAACTCATTAAAAAGGCACAAGAGCGGACGCGCGGGATTATCGAAGCCTTCGACTTGCTCTCTCCGCTGGCGGCAGGCGATGATGATGCTTCAGCAACCACCAAGCAGGCAGAAAACGACACGCCAGCCCGTGAAGCCGGAGCACAGGAGAAGCCGCGTCCGGCTGGCGCTGTCCCGCTGCCGCAGATTGAAAGGCTCACGACTACGGGAAAGAAGGGGCGCGGTTCAACGGACAGGGCAACGTGGATCATTACTGGGGTAAGTGTAGTCGTGGCGGTCTTGCTGATAACATTTTTATCAAAACATCCGCCAACTAAAACAAAATCTCCGGAGATACTTTCGACGGTGGGTGGCTTATCGTCTGGCGAGCAAGCGGCGGTTGATCGGAATATCGTGCCAGAAGTTGAGGTGGTTGTTGCGGATTTGCCCCTCAAAGCAGTGGAGCATGACATTGCGTCACAAACTACGCCATTACCGACGAATACCAATCCCAAAGCATTTTTACCGCATCCGCAAAAGCCTATGAAGGTCGGAGAATTGATGCCACGCCCGCAATCTCCGATGAGGGTTGAAGAAAAGCTACAACCCCTTCAAATCACCAGTGAGGCCAATGAACGGCGTGTTACCCAAAAGAACATAATCGCAGTTGATCCCAAAGCCACGCGAGCGATTGCATCATTAGGAGGCGGCGGCAAAGTGATCCAGCTTGACGATGGTCGTGTGTTCTCCTCGAATTATGGATTTGAATCGCGTAACTGGGCCGTGGGGCAAGCCGTAGTATTGACTTATAAAGGTTCTCTAACCTATTTGCTAAATGCGACAAACGGAACTGAAGAATATGTTCAAGAATTGCATATTCAGAAGTGAGCTGCTTGAATCTCAGTTGGCTTGCAGTCGATTTTCTGTAGCCCCCACCGAGGGATTTGAAGTTTGAATTGTGAAAGAATTTGCAAGAACTTTCGCCCCCCCTGTCGTGTAGCTTTCAAAGAGGGACGGTTTTGTAGCACTCAAAGAGGGACATTTTTTTAATCGAGCTTTTTGCCGATGTGAAGAAGCAATTTTGGGCGC
>JAYVZW010000175.1:0-6359 GCA_043783015.1 Verrucomicrobiota bacterium | reverse complement strand
GCGGTTCCAAGCGAGTTGCGGTAGATGCATAACTCGTCCGAGCGGGTGACTGGGTGTCCCTAAGATAGGCGAGCAGGCCTTCGGTTTGAATTTTATTCCAAGCTTCACGCGGCGGAAGCGAACATGAAGAAAGTGACAGCAATAATGCCAGACTGGCTGACAGTGAAATTTTCTTGAGAGTTGATGGGATTGAGTTCATGGCTTTTTTAAAAATGCGTCTTATTATCGGGGTCTAGCTGCAAATTTGCAAGTCTTGGTTTAAGAATTAGTTTAATTAACCATAATTATTAAACAACATTAGCGACTATGAAATGGAACTTAATAACGATTGGGAAACCTTCCCTTCCTTGGGCGCGCACGGCATCTGATGACTATTTGGCGCGCATGAAGCGACATGCTGTGGTGGATTGGAGAATGCTACGAGAAGGATCGGAGTCTGAGATGTCGGCCCGAATGTTGGACGCCAGCGAGGGATCTTTGCGGGTGGTTCTCGATGAAAAAGGCAAGATGCTGACCAGCAAAGGATTAGCGGATTGGATTGGGAGACAACAAATTGCCGGGCGCAAGCGCATCTCGGTTCTCATCGGGGGGGCCAATGGACATGGTGCAGCTGTGAAGACCGCCGCCGATGAGATGTGGTCGCTCTCATCTCTGACCATGCAGCACGAGCTGGCCTGCGTGGTGTTCTTGGAGCAACTTTATCGCGCCTATTCCATTCTCGGAGGAAGTCCTTATCACCGGGAATGAATGGCAGGATAAAGTTGTGTTTTTTTAAAAAACATTTCCAATCGAGAATTTTTCGACTTGATTGCGGGCACTCTCAATTTTAATATTCAAATCTGAAACATCAGTCTATTTAAACGTTTTATGGGCAATCCCAATCCTTCCCTCCTGCGTCAGTTAATCAGCGGTTCCGACGTGAAAAATCCAGTGGATGCTGCGGCATCTCCACTCGTTTCCCCGGCATCCGGGCGCTCTCATATCACGCCCGTGGCCCCTCTAAAATCGACGGTAAAAATTACCGTCAGCAGTTCTCCAGAGCCACGCTCAGAGGTTCGTGAAACTTCACCAAAGTCACCCCTTGAGACGGCGAGTCACTTGAAGATGCTGGCGGAAAGCGCGCCAGTGGCGATGTCGATTTTCGATGAGTCAATGAACTATCTTTACGCGAATCATCGCTGGTTGGAAGTCTTTCGTCTGGTGGATGGCGACATCACGGGAAAGAATCACTATGAGTTGTTTCCCTCGCTGCATCCCGGCTGGCGGCATGTTTATGAGCGCGCACTCTCTGGGCAAATTGTGCGCAGTGATCGCGATACGGTGAATCAAGCTGGTGTGCCGGTGCTCTATCGTTGGGAAGTAAGCCCCTGGCATCGGGCCGACTCCAGCGTCGGCGGCCTGATCATCTCCTGCCTGAGCATCGTGGGCTTGAAGACGATGGATCTGGCTGAAAGCGCAACCGATTACACGCCAACTGACGCTGCCGTCGAGTCCGGCGAAAAATTGTGGGACCTGCCGCTGCCCATTGTGGCCCTTGATGCTGCCGGCTGCATCGTCCGCTCGGGTGCGGGTGCCGCACACTTGTTTTTGTCCGCCGGACTGAGAGATGGGAAGACGTTGTTCTGGCAGCTTTTCGGTGAGAGCGAAGAAGGTGGTGAGCTGTGCGCGCATACCAAGTCAGCGCTGAACGAAGTCCTTTCCGGCAGTTGCAATCATGCGGTCGTTTCCTTGAAGTCGGGCGTGAACGATCAGGACAGCGGCATTCCGTCCACATGGCAGTTCACAAAACTGAAGCATGATGCATTCGGCTTTGCGGACGATGTTGTCCTGGGCATCGGCATCCAGCTTGCAGAAGGGCAGTCCATCGGCATGAGCGGAAATAATTTGCCTGATGAATCAGCGTCCAACGATGAACTGGCGCGACTGCGGATTGCTCTCAAGGAGAGTGGCGAGACCGAAAAAAATCTCCGGCAGCGCGAGGTCCGGCTTCGTTCCGTTCTCGATTCCGCGCCCTGCGGCTTGCTCGTCATTGATGAACGCGGACGGCCTGTTTTTCACAACAATCGCGCCGCGGCCTTGCTCGGCAGGGCCATGGCAGAGGGGCAGTCGGTGGAAGAATGGCTCGCCCAAAGCTGCCGGGATGAAATGCATCACGATGAAGTTGTGCGCCAGTGGCGGGAAAATGTCTGGCGCAAACAACTCACGCGGATTGTCTCCCTTACTTCCGCCGGTGGTTTGCTCAAGGACATCGAGCTTCGCCCCGCCAGTCTGCCGGGCGGTGGCATGTTGGTCATGCTCCAGGATGTGACCGATGAGCGCCGCTCAGAGGAACTGCTGCGCGCGACAGAGGCGAAATTCCGCACGCTCGTTCATGAGAACCCGCTCCCGATTGTGCTGGCGGACCGCTCCGGTTCCGTGTTTGAAGCCAATGCGGCGGCCGAGGATTTGCTGGGCTGCACCCGCGCCGAATTGCGCAGGATGGGCATGGATCAGTGGATGACCGCCGAAGGGCTGGCTGCGAGGGCATCGACCCTGCGTGACATGATTCAATGCGGCGACCTTTCCGCCGACGTTTCGGTTGAAATAATGCACAAGAACGGTGCGGCCATCCCTGCGAACCTGCGTCTTGCAAGTGTTCCTGATGCATTGGGCGCACCGGCCACCACCGTGAATTTTTTCCAAGTCGAGGAGACGCCCGACCCAGTTGCGGTAGAAGGTCTCATGGTCGTTGTAGATGAGCCGGAGCCAGAGCAGCAACATGCCCCCGAGATTCCAGCGCCACCTGTGCCGGTGCCCAGTGTGCTATTGATGTCCACGGATTTTCATGGTCGGGTTCTCGTATGGAGCGAATCCGCAGAGGAACGCTTTGGCCTGTCTGCCGCAGACGTCACCGGACGCGGGCTGCATACCTTTTTCCGTCCCTCAGATGCCACAGGGTTCTATGCGGAACTTTCCGATCTCGTTGAGAAGGGTGAATCACAAACCGTGAAATGGTTTTTTACGCATCTCGTCAACGGACGCGTCAGCGCATCCTTCGTCGTTCAGCCCAACGAGACCTCCGGAATGTCTGTCAGCGTGCTCACGGTGCCATCCGTGGAAGCTGCCCCTGCTGCGCAGCCCGATGAAATTACTCCCGCTGCGGCCGCCGAAAATGCAGAAGTGAAACCTGCACCATCGCAGCCTTCCGCAGATGAACTCAAGCGCGAGCGCTTGATCCTCGGCGAGACGCATCATCGCATGAAGAATCATCTGCAGATCATCACCTCGATGCTGAATCTACAGTTGAGCACCTTGCAGCATGAAGATGCGCGTGAGGCCCTGCGCTCCAGCCAGAATCGCGTGCGTTCCATTGCCGGGCTGCACCAGCATCTCTATTCTCTCGCCGTCGGCGAGGTGGACGGCTTTAAGGACTTTGCCGCGCAACTTATCGGACATTTGCGTGAGTGTTATGATGTCACGCCAGAAAGAGTCGCTTTGGAAATGGACCTCCCTGAAGGTCCGGTTTTCGAGGAATGGCTCATGCCTCTGGCGCTAGCATTGAATGAAATGATTTCCAACGCCTTCAAGCACGCCTATTCCGAAGGCCGCTCCGGCCGCATGAAAGTTGGGCTGCTCATTGGCGAAGCCGCTGGCGAACTGCTGGTGAAGGATGATGGCGCCGGGCTGCCATCGGATTTTGAAAGCGCGCACTTCCCCGGTCTGGGTATGAAAATTTTGCGCGTGTTCGCCGGTCAGTTGGGCGGAGAAGTCCAAGTTCAGGGCGCACCGGGCCAGGGGGCTGAGTTCAAGCTGCGCTTCCCCGCAATACCAGAGCGCAATTAAGCAACACTCGGTTTTTTTCGGTGCAGGGGGCATTTGTCGTCCTGGACTCTGCCTCGCACCACGCTGGGTGCTCGTTTCCGCAAGAATCAACTCTGTTTTAGGGTTCATTCATGAGAGCAAACTTAAATAAGACAAAAAGAATATTTAAATCCACACTTGTCGTATGTAGTTTGTGTTTGTATATACCCAAGTCATGCACCACTCAACATTAGCCAATACTCGACACGCATATCCATCCGGATGAGATACCAAACTTTGCCCACCAAACCTCGGGGGCACTTCAACTGAACCGCGGGACAGACCGAATCAACGGATGTCCCAAAAAACTCCCGGAAGCAAACCTTCCAAACAACCCGAAAAGTTCAACAAACAACACATGAAAACAGCAATCAACATACGATGGAATAGCATATTCCGCACAGCAGTATCCGCGCTGGCCGGCCTAGTCATGGCAGCGGCAGCACACGCGACAGAGGTCGGCCCACTTATTGACGTCCTCGTTTCGAAAAAAATCTTGTCACCAGAAGATGCGGAAAAGCTCCGAGCTGATCTGTCGAAGAAAAACTCAAAGACAGCAGGCGGCAAGCTCAAGCTCTTTTCTGATTCCAATAGTGAGGTGAAGTTCTACGGCGATCTTCGCTTGCGATATCAGAACGACCAGACCAAGACCGCATCACCCAATATCTCCACACTGTCCAGCAGTGGAGCTTCCCCCACCGATGCGGAAGCTGGATCGAATCCCGCTACCAACCAGCGGTCCCGCGAACGCTACCGACTTCGTTTTGGCGTGGACATCAAGGCCAGTGACACGGTCTTCGGCGGGTTCGGTCTGGCAACCGGCCCGAATGCAGACAGCAATATGCAGACCTTCACCGGAGGATTCGATAACTATAACATTTACATTAACAAGGCCTATATTAGTTGGAAACCTAATGACTGGTTTACCATTTATGGCGGTAAATATGACAATCCGATTTATACGACCGACTTGGTCTGGGATCCGGACATCACGCCCCAAGGTATCAGCCAGATCGTGGACTTTACACCGAACAATGAAAAGTTTAAAGCCCAGCTCATTACGAATGAACTGTTCTTTTTTGACAACGATGAGTTTCGCACCGGCAATCTGGGCAAAGACGTCTGGCTATTTGCCGGTCAGTTAAAAACAAGTTACAAGATCAACAGTGATGTCACGCTGACGTTTGCGCCCGGTTTTACCTGGTTCAGCGGAGGCAGCCTCACTGGTTTGCAAAATACTCGGGCACTTAGCGGCGCGACATTCCCAAACTACAATCCTCCGGTGCAGACGCAGAAAATTGTAACTACCACCAGACTGACATCTGTCAGTTATGATGCAAAGGGCGTGCCCACGTTAACAACCACGCCACTCAACAATACTTTGGCGACCACGGTGACCACACCGGCCTCGGGCAATAACCGTAAGGTTGGTGTTTACACCAATGGCAATCAGAAACAAGTCAAAGTAGTCGGCAATGCTAAAAAAGGACTGCCCGGCTACCCCGTGGCACCTAAACTAGCAAACCAGACCTTCGTGACCAGCAGTGCTTCAGCCACAGGCACGGTGGACATCACATCACCCCAGCCGACGCAATTGCACAATGAGTCTAATAACCTCGCTTACATAACCCTGCCGGGTGACGTCAGCTTCAAAGCCTTCGGTCAGAAAGCAAAGCTCTACTGGGATTTTGCCTGGAATTTTGCGGGAGAAAAGCGCTTCAATGATGTGCTTGGGCTCGACCGCCCTGAAGTAATTGCCACCCAAGACCCAAACAATCCATTAAATGCAACATCGCATCACATTAATGAACAGCACTACAATTGGAAGGACTCCCTTGCATTTCTTGCTGGGTTACAGCTAGGTGAGAACAAGAAGAAAGGTGACTGGTCTGTTTTACTTAATTACCGTCAAGTGGGTGTTGCTTCAGTGGATCCAAACCTGAATGACTCTGACGTGTTTCAAAGCGCACTCAACATGCGAGGGCCTCGTGCAGTTTTGACTTATAATCTCTCGGATAACATTACATTAGGCACCTCTTATTCTCATGGCAGCCAATTGCGCGACCTGCGTGATCCACTTCTACAAGGTGTTGCTGATCTGAAGGCTGTGGATGTCTTTCAAGTCGATCTGAACTGGAAATTCTAATAACTGCCCGGCCACATGTCGCGCCCTACTCTGGGGACGCCAGCAGGTCACAAACATATACCAATAAATATTATCTGATGAAAATTTTAAACCAACTGTTTGCCGCCTACGTGGCATTCGCCTCGGTGACTTTGCATGTCAACGCAGGGGACACCGTCAGCTTGCTCAATGTCAGCTACGATCCCACACGTGAATTATACCAGGAGTTCAACACTGTTTTTGCAAAGCACTACAAGGAAACTAAGGGGGTGGATATCAAGCTCAAGCAATCGCATGGCGGTTCCGGCAAACAGGCACGCTCGGTTCTTGATGGGCTTGAAGCAGATGTCGTTACTCGCGCGCTGGATTATGACATAGACATCCTGGCAGACAA
>JAYVZW010000174.1:0-6361 GCA_043783015.1 Verrucomicrobiota bacterium | reverse complement strand
GCGACGGACAGGCGCCCGAGGGCTTTTATGAAGTGGCATCCCAAGCATTGAACCCGAACAGTGCGTTCCATTTGTCATTCGACATCGGCTATCCCAATGCCTTCGACGCCCTCAACAACCGCACGGGAAGCTGGATCATGGTTCATGGCGGAAACGCCTCGGCAGGCTGCTTTGCCATGACCGATCCAGTCGTGGAGGAAATCTATCTCATCGTCGAGGCCGCTTTGCAGAAAGGTCAGCCAACTTTTGCTGTGCATGTCTTCCCATTCCGCATGACAGAGGATCGGATGCGCAAGGCTGTGGCGAGCGAGTGGCTACCGTTCTGGGAAAACCTGCAAGAAGGCTTCGCGCTGTTTGAAGAGACGCATGTGACACCCGCCGTGCGCGTCGTGGACGGGAGTTATTTATTTGAAGCAGCAGCGACCAGTATTCAGTAGAAGATTGATCTCACGGGGACGCGGGAACAAAATTCCCTTCAATACGCTCGCCCTCGACGACTTCGTAGCTGCCACCCTTTTTCACCAGCTTGTAGCGCCGGCGCTCGAATGTTTTTTTCCAGGCCCAGCCGGCGATCACGTCGAATCCGTCATCGCCCGCGCGTTTGATCTCCATGATCTGGAGTATGACCGGCGGGAGTCCGTTGCTAGGATTGATGATGGTTTTATCCGGGTCACGCATGGTCAGCACGTCGCCGCTGACGAATCGAACCTTGAGGTCGCTCATGCGTCCGACGAATTCCATGCTGGTGCTGTGAAGTTTCGGCCCGGCCACGACGCAGAAATTTTTTGGCACCTCTGGCTCGATCACCGGTTGGTGCGCGATGAGATGGCGCACGACCGACTCGCCCTCCGGCCCCTCGAACTCACTGAGCGATAGTGCGCCGGGGCTTCCCGAATCGCAAGATGTGAGGACAAGGGCGTAAAATAGGAGCAGGCGGCGAAGCATGCCTATTCATTGCCCCATACTCTTAGTGAAGCAAGAATCCCGCAACAATTAGATTTCGCGTGCCTCCCCTTGCCTTTTGCGCTCGTATCGTAAACATAGGCAGAATCACTTATGATCGCATCGTTGAAGTCATCCGCAGCATTTCTAAATTCCTCCATCGGCAAGAAACTCCTGGTGGCCATCACCGGAGCGGTGCTGGTAGTGTTCGTCCTCGGCCACATGATCGGCAATCTCCTCATCTTTGTGGGGCCGGATATGATCAATGAATACGGGCACTTTCTTCAAACGGTGGGCCACGGTATGGGCGTCTGGTTCGCGCGCGCCGGATTGCTCGCCGCAGTCGTGATTCACATTGTGCTGACCATCAAACTTACGGCGGAAAACCGAGCCGCGCGCCAATCGCGTTACGGATATTCCGCGACCATCCAGGCCAGCAAGTCCTCCCGCATCATGATCCTCAGCGGACTGACGATCCTGGCCTTCATCATCTACCATCTGCTCCACTTCACCGTTCACGCAGGCAACGATTACGGAACTTACATGACCATGCTGCATGGCGAGAAAGTCCATGACGTTTACAAAATGGTCGTCGCTGGATTCTCCTGGCTGCCCGCGTCGATCTTTTACATCATCGCGATGATCTTGCTCTGCTCGCATCTCAGCCACGGCGTCAGCAGTATCTTTCAAACCCTCGGCATCGCCACGGAGCGCACGCAGCCCTTGTATAAGGCACTTGGCCAAGTCTTCGCCGTTGTCATTCTCATCGGTAATTGCTCCATCCCGATCGCGGTCCTCCTCCACATTGTTAAATAGTCCGACTCCACCTTTCTCAAAGCCATGTCACTCGATGCCAAAATCCCGTCCGGCCCGCTGTCGCAAAAGTGGTCTAAGCACAAGCAGGAATCCAAGCTCATCAATCCCGCCAACAAGCGCAAATACACCGTGATCATCGTGGGCAGCGGTCTCGCCGGTGCCTCCGCCGCCGCCTCACTTTCCGAGCTGGGATACAAGGTGAAGTGCTTCTGCTTCCAAGACTCGCCCCGCCGCGCCCACAGCATCGCCGCACAAGGCGGCATCAACGCCGCGAAGAACTATCAGAACGACGGCGATTCGGTGCATCGCTTGTTTTATGATACGATCAAAGGCGGTGATTTCCGCGCGCGTGAAGGCAATGTCTATCGTCTCGCCGAAGTCAGCGCGAGAATCATCGATCAATGCGTGGCACAGGGAGTGCCGCTCGCCCGCGAGTATGGCGGGCTCCTCGCGAACCGCTCCTTTGGCGGCGCGCAGGTCAGCCGCACCTTTTACGCGCGCGGCCAGACCGGGCAGCAGCTTTTGCTCGGCGCGTATTCCGCTTTGAACAAAGAAATCGCTCGCGGCAACGTGGAGATGTTCAGCCGCACGGAGATGCTGGAACTCGTCATCGTTGACGGCCACGCCAAGGGTATTGTGGTGCGAGATCTGGTCACAGGAAAAGTCTCCAGTCACGCGGGCGATACCGTGCTGCTCTGCACCGGCGGTTACAGCAATGTCTTCTACCTTTCTACCAGCGCCAAGGGCTGCAACACCACCGCCATCTGGCGCGCGCATCGCAAGGGCGCGTTCATGGCCAATCCTTGTTACACACAAATCCACCCCACCTGCATTCCCGTCAGCGGCGATTATCAGAGCAAGCTGACTCTCATGTCAGAATCCCTCCGCAACGATGGTCGCGTATGGGTGCCGAAGAAAAAAGAAGACTGCCAGAAGCCGCCTCAGCAAATCGCGGAAGAAGATCGCGATTACTATCTCGAACGAAAATACCCCAGCTACGGCAATCTCGCCCCGCGCGATATTTCCAGCCGGTCCGCGAAGGAAGCTTGTGACGAAGGACGCGGCGTCGGCCCCAGCGGTCTCGGTGTCTATCTCGACTTTGCCGATGCCATCCTGCGCTACGGTCGCGACCAGGCGGGCGGCAAGAACTTGTCAGATGGCGAACTGCGCAAGCTCGGCAAGGCGGTCGTCGCCGAAAAATACGGCAACCTTTTTGGCATGTATGAATGCATCACCGGCGAGAACGGCTATGAACAGCCCATGCGCATCTATCCCGCCGTTCACTACACCATGGGCGGCCTCTGGGTTGATTACAATTTGATGAGCAATCTCCCCGGCCTTCACGTCCTCGGCGAGGCGAACTTCTCCGACCACGGCGCGAACCGGCTCGGCGCGAGCGCACTCATGCAGGGGCTTGCAGACGGTTACTTTGTTATTCCATCCACCATCGCTAACTATCTCGCGACTCAGAAGCCGGGCGCAGTCGGGACCAATCATCCCGCTTTTACCGAGGCAGAAAGCGAAGTTGCCAACCGCACCCGACGACTTCTCAACATCAAGGGCAAGCGCACCGTTGATAGCTTCCACCGCGAACTCGGTTTGCTGGTCTGGGATCAATGCGGCATGGCGCGCAATCGTGAGGGCTTGCAGAAAGCCTTGCAACGCATCCCCGCGCTGCGCGAGGAATTCTGGAGCAATGTCCATGTCACTGGCACCGGCACGGAGTTCAATCAGCAACTCGAAAAAGCGGGACGCGTCGCCGACTTTCTGGAGTTCGCCGAACTTATGTGCATCGACGCCCTGCATCGCGAAGAAAGCTGCGGCGGACATTTTCGCACCGAGTATCAATACACCAAGGAAGACGAAGCCGCCAAGCGCGGCCAGGCCGGAGAAGCCCTGCGCGATGACGCTAATTTCTCTTACGTCGCCGCCTGGGAATTCACCGGCGACACCGCCAAGCCCGCCCTGCACAAAGAACCTCTGCAATACGAGGAAGTTCATCTCGCCGTCAGAAGCTATGTATAAAACTGCGAAGCAGCCGTTAAAGAGCTGAAAGGTTTAAATGTTCAATCCGCCTCTGACCTCATCCTCAACTCTTCAACCCTTCAACCTTCTTCCCCATGGCCCACAAACTTAACCTCACCCTGAAAATCTGGCGTCAATCGAGCACCAATGCCAAAGGCTCGTTCCAAGATGTCAAAGCCAGCGACATCCCGGAAACCGCCTCGTTTCTGGAGATGCTCGACATCGTGAACCAGCGCATCATTGACACTGGCGGCGATCCCGTGGCCTTCGATCATGACTGCCGCGAAGGAATCTGCGGTTCTTGCTCGCTCGTCATCAACGGCGTCCCGCACGGGCCACGTCGCGGCACAACCGCCTGCCAGCTTCACATGCGCATGTTTAAGGACGGCGACACCATCTGGATCGAACCATTCCGCGCCCAAGCCTTCCCCGTCATCAAAGACCTCGCCGTGGACCGCAGTTCCTTTGACCGCATCATGCGCGCAGGTGGTTTCATCAGCGTCCGCACCGGCTCGGCGCAAGACGCCAATGCGCTTCCAATTTCGAAAGAAGACGCCGACTCCGCGATGGACGCCGCCGAGTGCATCGGCTGCGGAGCGTGCGTCGCCGCGTGCAAAAACGCCAGCGCCATGCTCTTCGTCGCCGCCAAGGCCGGTCAGCTCAACACCCTGCCCCAAGGTCAGCCGGAGAAACACCGCCGCGTGCTCGGCATGGTCAAGACCATGGACGAAGCCGGGTTCGGCAACTGCACCAATCAATACGAATGCGAAGCCGCCTGCCCGAAAGGTGTCAGTGTGCGCTGGATTGCCAAACTCAATCGTGACTACGCCGGAGCCGTCTTCCACGAGTCCGTGCAAGCACCTGCCAAAGCCAAGGGTGGCGGAGCAAGCTGAACCAGTTGAATGATGTCGCGTAAACCTTCTCAAAGGTTTTGTAGCTGACAACACTAAGAATCAAGCCTTGCCCCAATGCTTCAGCAGCGTCGCGGCCATGTCTGAGGGAGTTTCGGAAACGGCAATGCCGCATTCAGCAAGGATTTTTTTCTTTGCCTGGGCCGTGTCGTCAGCGCCTCCGACAATGGCGCCAGCGTGACCCATGCGGCGTCCGGGAGGAGCGGTGGCTCCGGCGATGAATCCGGCGATGGGCTTTTTGCAATTATCCTTCGCCCAGCGCGCGGCTTCGGTTTCAGCGTTGCCGCCGATCTCACCGATCATGATGATGGCTTCGGTCTCGGGGTCATCATTGAACATCATGAGCACATCGAGATGGTTGGTGCCGTTTACGGGATCGCCCCCGATGCCGACGCAGGTGCTCTGGCCATAGCCGCGCGTGGTGAGCTGCCAGACGGCTTCGTAGGTCAATGTGCCGCTGCGGGAAACGACACCGACGTTTCCGCGCTTATGAATGTAACCGGGCGCGATGCCAATGCGGCAACCGCCGTGCGAGTCCTTACCGGTGCCGGGCGTAACAACGCCGGGGCAGTTTGGGCCGATAAGCCGCGTCTTGCTGTGGCTCATCGCAGCTTTGACCTTGATCATGTCATTGATCGGAATGCCTTCGGTGATGGCGACCACAAGATCGAGTCCCGAGTCCGCACCTTCAAGAATGGCATCGGCAGCGAAAGGTGGTGGCACAAAGATCGCGCTGACGGTAGCACCGGTTTCTTTCATGGCTTCACCAACAGTGTCGAACACGGGAACCTTGTGTCCGTTGTGCTCGAAGAACTGTCCGCCTTTTCCGGGAGTGACACCGGCGACAAGCTTGGTGCCGTAGTCGAGTGAGAGTTTTGCGTGACGCGATCCGAAGTCGCCGGTGATGCCTTGGACGAGGATGCGGGTGTTGGAGTCAACGAGGATGGCCATGGGAAAGTGAAAAGTAGAAAGTGAAAAATGAAAAAAAATCAAGCCGCTTTGATCGCCGCCACGATTTTCTTGGCCGCATCCGTCAAATCACTGGCGGCGCTAATGGCCAGTCCGCTCTCGGCCAGGGTTTTCTTGCCAGCCTCAACGTTATTGCCTTCAAGACGGACAACCAGCGGGAGGCTCAAGCCCACCTCATTCGCGGCAGCGACGATGCCGCTGGCGACGATGTTGCAATCCATGATGCCGCCGAAAATGTTCACCAAGATGCCTTTCACATTTTTATCGGACAAGATAATTTTGAAGGCCGCTGCCACCTGTTCCTTGGTGGCGCCGCCGCCGACGTCGAGGAAGTTCGCCGGTTCGCCGCCGTGGGTTTTAATGATGTCCATCGTGGCCATCGCCAGGCCCGCGCCGTTCACGAGGCACGCGATGTTTCCATCGAGGCCGATGTAATTGAGGTTGTATTCACTGGCGGCAACTTCACGTGGATCTTCTTCTGTTTTGTCGCGCATCGCACTGATCTCCTTCTGCCGGTAGAGCGCGTTGTCGTCGAAATTAAACTTCGCATCCAGCGCAACCAGCTGGTCGTCTGATGTGACGGCCAGTGGATTAATCTCGATCAGCGAGCAATCACACTTGAGATACATGTTATAGACCGCCGTAAAAAGCTTCACCGCCTGATTCATCAGCGCCCCGCGCAGGCCGAGAGCCGCCGC
>JAYVZW010000173.1:0-6385 GCA_043783015.1 Verrucomicrobiota bacterium | reverse complement strand
TCAACTCGACCTCCATTGAGGCCTGGACTGCCCTGCTGGCAGGTCTCCGCGCGCGCGCCGTGGCCTGGCTCCCCCCGAGCGGCATCCAGCGCCGCGCGACAACTGCGGGAAACGTCGTGGCCGTTTCCCGTTTTACCCTGCCCAACTCCGATCAGGAACCTACCTCGGCCTATGATGCCGCCGCTTGGGCGGGCGTCCGCCTGCTGACCGAAGCCCAAATCCGCCGTCTGGCCCGCGAGATGGTGCGCGAAGTCAAGGAGCGTGGCCCTTTTCTGAACCTCAGCGACTTCATCAACCGACGCCTCTCTACCAATGAATCCGGCGTCTGCGGAGCGCTCCAGGCCGCCATCGACTGGGATGAAAAGCACGGACGAACACCCAATCCCAGCGACCCGGAATCCATCAACGGACGGTTCAAGGGATCCGCCGACCTGATCGCAACCTCGAACATTTCTGCCTTCGGCTATGAAAATCCCAAGGCCGCCACCGGTTCGCGCTGGGCCGGCATCCCGGGTTATGTCATTCAGGGAGACCTGCTCACACCCTTGGCACCGGTTCTCGCGCCGCGTTCGGACACCTTCCGCATCCGCGCTTACGGAGAAAGCCGCATGACCGTGACCGGGCGCGTTGAATCCCGCGCCTGGTGCGAAGCCATCGTGCAGCGCACGCCGGAGTTCATGGATACCACGGACCTCCCGGAAAAAACTCTCACCAGCACCGTCGCACTCAACCAGAAACTTGGCCGTCGCTTCAAGATCATTCATTTCCGCTGGCTCACTTCCGAAGAATTATGACCACAAAAATCAACCGCATCCCCACGGCGCTGCTGGCGCTTGCCTGCTTCAGCTTTTTACCCATTGGTCTGGCCCAGCAACCGGCACCCGCCCCCGATGCCAGGCCCCGTCCGCATCTTACTCTCCGCATTGCGCTGGCCGACGCCCGGTCACCATTGCGGGAACTGGTCGTGCAATGCGGAGAAAAGGTGTTTCATCCGGCGCTGGTAAATGCCTTTCAAATCAGCGAAGCCGTAGCCCTGAAAACCATGCCGGAGCAGATGAACTTTTTCATCAAAGGCACGGAAGACTCGGGCACAGCGATCGCAAGCATTCCAGTCCCCGCCGGTGTGCAGCACGCGCTGGTGGTGCTCGCACCAAACAATGGTGATGCCAAACCGTCGCATCAGGCTTTTCTGGTCAACGAGGCGGACTTCCCCGATCAAAGCATCTGGTTTCTCAATGGCTCCCAAAAGCCCGTGGCCATTCAAATCGAAGCTGCAAGCAAATCCATTCTCCCTGGTGCCGCCCAGTTGCTCCGGCCCGACCACAAGGATGGTAAACCCTTTAGCGTGCAGACTGTCTTTTTCGAGAAGGACAAGTGGGGCATCTTTTCCTCCACCCGCTGGGTTCTGCCTGTTGGCCAGCGACACCTCGTCTTTTTCCATATCAACCCGCGCACCCAGCGGATGGATTACAACTCGCTGACCGACTTCCTCTCTTATTGATTAGGTGGGCACTTGGACCCCACGTCGGTGTTAAGTAAGTGCCTAAATGGGTGACGACTGTTGCACCAAGACACAGAGACGGGCAGTAGAGACTATGTGGGAACGAGTGATCGACAGTCGGTGAGGATGTGGTCTTTCCGTTCTGACAGTAACACAGGATCTGAACGGCCAAGCGAGATAGGAACGACTTAGACGCCGCAAATATTAAAGCTCGCATTGATAAGTGGCCTCCTTCAAGACGGGACGGCACTCCCACCGTCCATTGACCTCGGTCGTTTATGACGACAAAAGTGTCGTCATTCCATGTCACTGAAATACGCGGAAATCAATAACTTCCGTCCGTTCACGCCGCCGCCGCCAGTGACTCCTCGAGCGGCTCTCCATAGGGTAGATCATCCGGCAGAGGAACGAACTCGCGAATCCAGCTCCAAAGCTGGGTATAATCCTTGTTCACGTCGCCAGATAGACAGTCAGTGATCAGTCCGCCGGCCTCAGGATGTTTCTTGATGACCTCGCGGAAGGAGAAGTCGGGATTGTAAAACGCATAGACCAGCTTGCGCATGTTCTCCACGCCTTCGCGGATGCTCGCTCCGTAGCCCGCGAAATGACCGGGCGAAAGATCGCCGGACAGCAGCCCTTTGTGAATTTCCTCTCCAGCCATCATGCCGCTCTTGAGCGCGAGCATGACGCCGCTGCTGAACACTGGATCGAGAAATGCAAAGGCATCGCCCACGAGCAACAGCCCCGGCGCGGCACAGTAACGGGAGTGATGCGAATACTCGCTGGTCACATAGTAATTGCCATTGGATGCACCTTCGGAGAGATGATCTTTGATCCATTGGTTCTCTTCCACTTCGCGCTGAAATATTTCTTTCGGATCGCGCACACCTCCGCGCGAAAGGTATTTCCCCTCGGCAACAATGCCCACGCTGACCATGTCGTCATGCTGGGGGATGTGCCAGAACCAACCCTTGTCGGGCAGATAAGCCACCATCGTCGCGCCCTCATCGATGCCCGGCTCGCGGCGCGAACCTTTGTAATAAGTCCACACCGCCACCTTGTTCAAATAAGGGTCGCGAATGCGCCACCCGTGACGCACTGCGGCGAAGGCCTCCTTGCCCGTGCAGTCGAGAGTGATTGGAGCGCGATGCTCCGTGATCTTGCCGTCTTTGCCCTTGGCCTTCACTCCCACGACGCGATCATCCTCTTTGATAAGTTCTGTCACCGTGACTTCTTCCCTGACGTGAGCGCCTTTCTCGCGAGCATTGTCGAGCAGCATCTGGTCAAACTCCGAGCGCAGCACCTGCCAGGTCTGGGCGATCGTCTCGCGGTCATAACGAGTATGAAAATAAAACGGCTGCGAAGCCTGACCATCTGGCTGCACAAAAGCCACACTGTATTTTTTCACGAAGTGCGACTGCTTCATCTTCGGTATCATGCCGAGGCGCTCCAGCGGTTTGAAAGTGAAAGGAATGAGCGACTCTCCAATATGGAAGCGGGGAAATTTCTCGCGCTCGAGGATCAGCACGCGATGTCCGTATTCGGCAAGGATGGCAGCGGAGCAGGAGCCGGACGGGCCGCCTCCGACAATGATGGCGTCAAAATGGTTGGATGATGTCATGGCAAATAATTCATAGCTTACGCCTGCAGGATACGCACGGGCTGAGAAAAATTTATCGCGTCTGCATCGGGAAGATTCTATTTCAACCTTGCGCAAAATTGTGCCATCTCTCCGTAATGAATTCCCCCGCCCCGTTATCGCTGACTCTGCCCCCCGGCAGGCGTCTCACGGTGCTCGCCCCGCATCCCGATGACGAATCGCTGGCCGCAGGCGGCCTCATCCAACATGCCGTGGCCGCCGGGGCTGGCGTGCGCATCGTGTTTGCCACGGACGGCGACAACAACCCGTGGCCGCAACGCTGGGAGGAGCGGCGCTGGTTCATCGATGCCGATTGCCGCCGCCGGTGGGGCGCGCTGCGACGCGCGGAAGGAAAACGCGCCATCCAAGTGCTCGGTCTCGCCGAGCATAACGCAACATTCTTCGGCATTCCCGACACTGAACTGCTGCCGCGCTGGCGCAGGCGGGACGCGGACACGCTGAAAGCATTCGTCGATGAATTCAAATCGAACCCGCCGGACATTCTCATCACGCCCTCATCACAAGACGGGCACCCCGATCATCTCGGCATGTATGGCCTGGCGCAGGAGGCTCTGAAGCAAACCGGCCAGACGCCAGCCCAGTTCACTTATCTCATTCACCGCCGCTGGTTTCATCCTCACGCAACGGGCACCTCTTTGAAGCTCACACCCCAACAGCAGCAGACAAAACTTGAAGCGATTCTTTGCCACGAAACGCAAATCAAGCTAAGTCGCGGCCGCTTCAGCTCTTATGCGGCGCCAGAAGAAATTTTTACGCCAGAACCGCTTTCCATTTCATGACCCAGACCCGCTTTCACGCCTGCATCATCTTCATCGTCTGCGCCGTCATGTTTTGGTGGCGTCTCGGACATCTGGGCCTGATCGATCCCGATGAGCCGTTCTATGCGCAGACGACGCGCGAAATGTTTCAGGCCAATGACTGGATCACGCCACAAATTTTCGGTCAGCCGCAGTTCGAGAAACCCATTTTCTTTTACTGGCAGTCCATGACCGCGCAAAAAATATTCGGCGATACCGCATTCGCCGCGCGCGCGCCCTCGGCGCTCTTTGCCACGGGCATTGTGTTTCTGGTCTGGCTTTTCGGACGTCGCATGTTCTCGCCCGTCGCCGGCCTGCTCTCCGCCATCGTGCTGGCCACGGGCATGGAGTTTGTCTTGATGTCCAGATTGATGCTCACGGACATCTGCCTCGCGTTTTTCGTGACGCTTTCCATGTTCGGCCTGTGGATGGCCGTGCATGACGAAGCAAGGCGTAATCGCTGGGTCTTTTTGCAACTCGTCGCCTCCGGTTTTGCCACCCTGACCAAAGGCCCCATTGGTGTCATCTTCCCCATGCTCGGCGGCTTGGTTTATCTGTGGCTCACGCGCACCCGCTCTCCGTGGCGTGGGCGCGGGCTGTGGCTCGGTCTTGCGGCATGGATCGTTATCGCGGTGCCGTGGTATGTCGTGATGTTCATGAAGTTCGGCTGGGAATATTGGGATCGCTTCTTTGTTCACGAAAACTGGGAACGTCTTATCCGCGCCGAGCACGGCCATGCGAATCATTGGTGGTATTACCCAATGATCCTCTTCCTTGGCACATTGCCTTGGATGCCACTTCTCGCGGCCTCGCTGTTGCGCTCTTGGAAAGACGCGCGCACCGACCGTCGCGTTCTCTTCCTTGCCTGCTGGTTCCTGCCCAGCCTCATGTTCTTGACCATCGTGCAGAGCAAGTTGCCGAGCTACATTTTCTTCCTCTTCATGCCTCTCGCGCTGCTCATGGGGCCAGTGCTGGAATCATGGATCCAAAAGGGATTCCGCAGTGTCGGCGAGCGCAAACTGGTCTGTCTGTTCGCCGTCATCCAGGCTTTGGGTTTGCTGGCCGCGCCCATGATCCGTCCGGAAGCCGCGCGTTACAACTGGCTCGCCGCCATCATCGCCATGCCGCTCGTGATCGCAGCCGTGATGCTGGCAACTCAACAGTTCAAACTTGCCGCACTCTCTTTCGCGCTGACCACCGCGCTCGTGGTCGGAATGGCGATAACCACGATCTCTCACGACATTGAGTCCGTCACCTCCACTCGCACCATCGGGCAAAAAATTGCGGCGCTGCGCAGACCCGACGAGCCTCTGGTGACAGCAAGCTTCCTCACACGCGCGGTAAATTATTTCAGCGGCATACGACCTGCCGGCGAATACGCCCAAGGCGCGGAAGCTCACTTCACGCCGCATCCGTTACCAGTCATCGTGCGGGACAAGGGGCTGGCCAAATTCGCCGCGGGTTATCCCAGCGTGCTGTGCGTCGGCCAGTTGCGCGACCTCGAAGACCTCACACGGCCAAAATCGGTGCTCAAAGACCGCTGCGAAAAACTTCTCACTATCGGGGACCGCGTGATCTTCCGGGTTGTCTATAAGCAATGATAATCCCTTGCATGAACTACCTATCCACACGTGGCCAGTCACGGCTCCATACATTCTCCGAAGCGGTCGAGGCCGGACTTGCTCCCGACGGCGGCTTGTTTTTGCCGGAGAGCTTACCGGACATCTCTGACAAACTGAGCGCGTGGAGTTCGCTCTCCTATCCACAACTGGCGGCAGAATTCTTCCAATTGTTCGCGCCCGAAATTTCCGGCGATGAATGGCATACACTAACCACCAAGGCTTATGCCAAATTCGACTCGCCTGATGTCGCTCCCTTGAAAAAGATCACGGAGAAGACCTATGTGCTCGAACTGTTTCACGGCCCGACGCTGGCCTTCAAAGACTTCGCTCTCCAACTGCTCGGCCTGCTCTACAAGCGACAGGTGGAGCGAAGCGGTAAACGGCTCGCCGTGCTCGGCGCGACTTCTGGCGATACCGGCTCCGCCGCCATTCACGGTTGCCTCGGTCAGGACGGCATCACCATTTTTATCCTCTATCCGCAGGGGCGCGTGGCCCCGTTGCAAGAACGCCAGATGGCTTGCACGGGCGCGGCCAATGTCTTCGCCATTCCGATTCCCGGAACATTCGATGACGCCCAGCGCATCGTTAAAGAAGCATTCGGCGATGCCGCTTTCGCGTCGGCTTACCACCTCTCCGCCGTCAACTCCATCAACATCGCCCGAGTGCTCGCGCAATGCGTCTATTATATATGGGCGTGGCTGAAGCTGCCGGAATCCGCGCGGGACAATGTCGAGTTCGTGGTGCCCACAGGAAATTTCGGCAATGTGCTCGCGGGCTGGCTCGCCCAGCGCATGGGACTTCCCGC
>JAYVZW010000172.1:0-6389 GCA_043783015.1 Verrucomicrobiota bacterium | reverse complement strand
TGAGGCGGCAGCAGTCTAGCGCATGTTTTGCCGCGAGATAGGGGTCGGCGGCAAATGCTGCCGCGAGAATGCTGACGCGCTCGGCAGCCTCGGAGGTGTCGGCATTGCCACCCGCTTCGGCCCAGGATTTTTTTTCGATCACGCGGGCCTGCCAGACCTGCCGGAAGGAGTGATTCGTATAACCGCCCGGCCCGGTGAATGGATCGGCACTGAGCCTAGGCAGCAGCTCCTCATCGAGTCGGTGCGTGAAGTCCACTTCATCATAATTGCCTCGCTCAGCGACTGAACGCAGCAACATCAGCATGATGATCCCAGTCTGCGAAAGCTCGCCTGCCTTCATCCCTGCATGAAACTTCCTGCTTGGTAATGGAGTGGTGTAGCCATCAATCCACGGCCCGAAATCGCGCCGCATCTCCTCAAGGTCATAATACCAGTGCGGCCCGAGACCGAGCGCATCGCCGATGAAAGCACCGACAATGCAGCCTGCGGCGCGGTCAGTGTGGTTGAGTTTGGATTCCATGGCTAGTTGGTTGGCAGGTGAGGCTATTTCTTCTTCGCGGTCTTCTCAGCCTTGCGAAAAGCGTCCGCTTCCCGTGCGCCCTCAGTTCCCTTTTTGCGCATGGTTTCTCCGCTGCCATTTTCAATGCGTTCCTTCTTCGCTTGAATGTTCGAGTAGAGTCCGGGCTTCTTTGATTTCGATGTCGTTTTTGTGGTCATGATGTTGAGGGATGCGATGTAGCGGACGCGACTTGCAGGACAAATCGCGGGGTGTTCACGTCAGTAAGTTCACTCTGCCGTGTTGTTCACCCTCTTTGATTGCCGGGGTGGTTCCTGTCACCAGTGCTTTGAGCGTCTGATAGGCGTAGCGGAAACTGTTGGCTCCGGTGCTGTCCCAGTATTCGGCATGATCGCCAATGATGTGCAGCAATACGATGCTAGGATCCTCCGCGCCATCAGGGAACCAGGCTTTGAATGACGGTTTCCACATTTTACGAATCACCGCACGATCTTCTACCACCGTCGCACGGCCTGCGAGGACCACGCAGTTCGCCCATCCATCCTGACAGTGAACTTGCACTCGTGAATCCGCTTCGATCTCGCGCACCTTTTCTGAATCCCGGGCCGTGAACAGCCAAAGGTCGGTGTTTTCGTCCACCTTCGCAATGGCCATGGGGCGGGCGTGGCAAGAGCCCGGTCCGCCCATGGTGATGAGCATGGCGGTGCTGAAGTCTTTGAGCAGGCCGTAGAGTTTTTCTAGTTGGTTATCGTTCATCGGTTTTTGTTTGTTAGATGCTCTCGCTGAGGCTGCGTTGTTCCGCCGGGGCGGGAATTTTGCCGCGCCAGCCCCCGGTCGCGGAATGCCGGGATTCGATGAACTCTTTGAATCGTGCGAGGTCGCCGGACACCCGTGCGGACACCAAGCCGAGTAAGTCGCCAAGATTCTCAATCATTCCCTCCGGCTCATAATCCACTTCGAGCGTCACCTCCGTCTGGTTCGATCCCTGTGCAGAAAAATGAATCGTCCCCGAGTTATTCGCACCGTTGGTGCTGCGCCAGGCGATGCGTTGGTCAGGTATTTGCTCGATGATTTCTGCATCCCACTCTTCGGACTTTCCTGCGATCTCTGCCTTCCAGTGGAGTCGCGTGTCATCCAGTTGTTTTACTTCTTTGACGCCTTCCATGAAGTGCGGGAATTCCTCGAACTGGGTCCACTGGTTGTAGGTTTGAGTTACTGGAACATTGACGATGATAGTTTTTTCGATGGTTTTCATATTAGTTGGTTGAGGTGATTTTATCGGTTGGTGAGTTGCGCCAGGCACGGGCGAAGGCTGGTTGCCCCCAGCGCGCTCCGGCGTTGGGTTGATTGGGTGTGAGCACTGGAGGATTTAGATTTCACAAAGAATGGTTTCATTTGCTATGCCGGCGCATCAATCGCGGCGACGCGGACAAGTTTCTTGTTCACAAACTCATGAATGCCGTGGCTGGAGAGTTCGCGCCCGTAACCGGAATTTTTGATGCCGCCGAAGGGCAGATCAGCAGCAGTCCAGGTGGGGTGATTGACGAATACCATTCCAGTCTCGATGCGGCTTGCGACGCGTTTGCCACGCTCGATGTCCTGAGTGAAGACGGAGCCGCCCAAGCCGTAATCAGAATCATTGGCGAGCGTGATCGCAGCCTCTTCATCTTTGACTCGGAAGAATAATGCCACGGGGCCGAAGAACTCCTCGCGGTAGGCGGGGTTGTCAGGACTGATGTCCGTCAGGATTGTCGGTTGCATGAAAGCACCAGCACGGTCCATGCGCTTTCCGCCGAGCACAAGCGTAGCACCGTGGGCGACGGCTTCATCGACTTGCTTCACGAGTTGCACCAAAGCAGCCTCAGTGGAGAGCGGGCCGAGTGTGGTGGTCTTGTCCATCGGGTCGCCCGGCTTCAGTGCTTCCATGGCCGCTTTGAATTTGGCGAGGAAGCGATCCGCCAATGCTTCGATGATGATGAAGCGCTTCGCGGCGATGCAGCACTGGCCCATGTTGTTCATCTTGGCCCACACTGCCCAAGTGAGTGTCTTGTCGAGATCGGCGTCTTCCAGCACGATGAAGGCATCACTGCCGCCAAGTTCCATCGTGGATTTTTTGACATTCTTTCCGGCTCTCTCGGCCACGCCTCTCGCCGCTGCGACCCCGCCGGTCAGCGCCACGCCCCGGATGCGTGGATCATCGATCACGGCGAGAACTTGCTCATGCGAGATAAGCAGATTTGTGTAAGCCCCCGCCGGCGCTCCCGCCTCCAGCCAGAGCTGCTCAAAGGCGATGGCGCACTGGGGCACGGTGCCCGAGTGCTTCACCATCACGACATTCCCCGCCATGAGATTCGGGCCCGCGAAACGAGCGAGCTGGTAATACGGGAAATTCCACGGCTGCACGCCAAAGAGCACACCCAGCGGACTGCTCTCGACCACCGCTTCACCGGACTCCGGCTTCAAGTGCTCCGACGCGAGGAAGCTCTCGGCATTCGTCGCGTAGTAGTCGAGAATGTCCGCACTGAGCATGACCTCACCGACTGACTCCGCGAAAAGTTTTCCCATCTCCAGTGTCATCGGACGCGCAAACTCTTCCGCGCGCTCCCTCATGATGGCAGCGGCTTTTGAGACAATGACTGCTCGCTCGGCGAAGCTCAGCTTTCTCCATGTGTCGAAACAAGTCACCGCTGTGGCGGTGGCCGTTTCAAGCTGTTGATCAGTGTGTTCGTCGAAGGTCTTGAGGACTTCCCCGTTGTAGGGATTGATGCTCTGGTAACTCATGGCGAGCAGAGTCTGGCGGCAAGCCCTGCGCGGCGATGGGGTATAACCCGACTTTGCTGGATCGAGCCTCAGGCATTCAACCGCCAGATCGCCAAGTTCAGCACCTGCCGGTGACGCGCAGTGTCATTTCCAAACTCCCTTTGGCGTTCGGACTGAGCGCGGTGTTCTTTGGTGCTTCACCGTGGTTGCGCCCGTCGTGATCACCTGCTTCGTGTTGACGGTCGCCAGCTTTGTGTTGATGATCGATATTCATTTAAATATTGCGTAAACTGCGCGCCCGCATCCGCCTTCCATGAAATTTTTTCTTTGCCGCATAGTTAAAATTGAAGCGCATCATCGTATGGCGGTGGCGCTCGCGGTCGCGCTGCTCACGTTCGCCATTTCCTCCCGCGGATTGCGAATGCCGGTGAGCTTGATTGTCGCGTGGGATGCGTTCGCGCTCTGCTCGCTCGTTCTTGCGTGGGCAGGCATGTTGTTCACCAACGCCCGGACCTGCGTGCAGGAAGCACAATTGCAGGACTCCAGCCGGATCGCGATGGGCTGCTGCGTCGTCCTGGCCGCTGTCGCAAGCCTCGTCGGTGCCGGGCTGCTGCTCGGTTCCGCCAAAGGTCTGTCGGGCGTTGAAGCTGGCTGGCACGTTGCGCTCGCAACGCTCACTGTGGTCTCCTCGTGGTTGCTCGTGCATACGGTGCTGGCACTGCACTACACGCACCTCTGTTATAATCTCGCTGAGAAATCGCGCGCAAAGCCGCGCTGCCTCGGAGTCGTTTTTCCAGACGAACCGGAGCCCGACTTTCTCGACTTCGCCTATTTCTCCTTCGTCATCGGAATGACCTGCCAGGTTTCCGATGTGCAAGTCACATCGCGACGCGTCCGGCGTGTCGCGCTGCTCCACGGTTTGCTTTCGTTTGGATTCAACACCGTCATCGTCGCCATGAGCCTCAATCTCGCATCTTCGTTGCTGTAAAAACGGGATGCGAAAAATGACCGCATGAAAAATCCTTCCAACAACGCAGGAAGTCACCCACCGCGCATCCCGCACAAAGATCCGGCTGGCGGAACGGCCTCGCTCCTAGCGGCGGGTGCAGAAAAGCGATCACGCTTGCGCAAGTTTTTCAGTATCCTCGGGCCCGGCCTGATTACCGGCGCGTCGGACGATGATCCTTCGGGTATTGCCACTTATTCGACCGCTGGCGCATCTCTCGGATTTTCCACGCTTTGGACCGCACCCGCCTCGCTGCCGCTCATGGCGACCGTCCAATACATTTGCGCGAAGATTGGCATGGTCAGTGGCGACGGACTCGGGAGCGTGCTGCGCAAGCACTACTCTCGCTGGGTGCTTTATCCAGCCATGTTCTGCCTCATTGTTGCCAACACAATCAACGCTGGCGCGGACATGGGCGCGATCGCGGCGGGATTTCAGTTGTTCGTTCCCGTGCCGACCGTCGTGCTGCTCTTCGCCATCGCCGGCGTCGTCATGGCGTTTCAAATTTGGGGCAACTACCGCCTCATTGCGAACATCTTCAAATGGCTGACGCTCGCACTCTTCGCCTACATCGGCGCGGCGTTTTTCTCGAGGCCCAACATCGGCGAAGTTCTCCGCGGCACGTTCATTCCCCATCTGGCGTTCAACCACGAGTTCCTCACGACTCTGGTTGCGATTCTTGGCACGACGATCTCGCCTTATCTTTTCTTCTGGCAGGCAAGCCAGGAAGTTGAAGAAGAGATCAGCGCCGGGCGCGTCACTGAACAGCAACGGAAAGGTGCCACGGACAAGGAACTGAAATTCGCCGCACTCGATGTGAACATCGGAATGCTGTTTGCCAATCTCGTCTTCTACTTCGTCATCCTCGCCACCGCAGCCACGTTGCACGCATCCGGCCAGACACAGATTGAGACCGCGGCAGACGCGGCGAAGGCCCTTGAACCAATCGCGGGCAAAGGCGCGTTTTTGCTCTTCGCGATTGGGATCATCGGCTCCGGATTTCTCGCAGTGCCCGTGCTGACCGGGTCCACGGGCTATGCGGTTTGCGAAGCCTGGGGATGGAAACACGGCCTCGACGAAAAACCGCATCACGCCAAGCGCTTCTACGCCATCATCATCGCCTGCACCTTGGTGGGTGTCGCCATTGACCTCATCGGCATCAATCCAATGCGCGCGCTTTTCCTGACCGCAGTCCTGAACGGCATCCTCGCTCCGCCGCTGCTGGTCATCATCATGCTTGTCTCGAACAACAAAAAAGTGATGGGCAAGCGCACCAACGTTTGGTGGATCAACGTGCTCGGCTGGCTTACCGCAGCGATCATGTTTGCCGCAGCCATCGCGATGTTTGTGGTGTAGCAGCATCTCCATCTTATTTGGATAAGTTCGCGCTCCCTTCCGCGCATTCCGCAAGCGGAGCCTCCCAACAATAGCTACAGAATTAGTGAAAATGCTCTACGCCTTTCGAGCCAGTTGGCACGTGCACAGCTATGGGGTCGTTATTCAATGTGACAAAAACGTCAGATGCGCGGTTGATTGAACGGCATAGAGTTACGTGTGCACCAAGAAATCCGCACAGCGTTCTGTATGAAAACACTTTTTACCGCTCTTCTGGCCGCTTTGATTCTGCACACGACTGCGGCGCAGGCGCAGGTGCTGGTTTACCGCATTTCATTCAGTGATGCGCACGGGATTAACTACGATTCGTTCACCGGCGGATACTTCGCTGCGCCCTTGTTGGGCGGAGCGGGCACCTTTTTGCTGACTTCCAATCAAGGTGCCCGCATCCTCACGCAATCTGACGGCGGCGGACGGCTCTTCACTGCGGTGAGTGGCGAAGAAAAGAAATCCGTCATCGCGGCGCAGACTGGCAGCGGCACGGCGGGAGGCGCGATGGTGGCACTGGGCGACATTAATCACACGCTGCAAGTGCAGTCTCCCATCGCCACGATTTCGATTCGCGTGGCCAAAATTCTTACCGGCACCGCACTCACTTTCCTATCAATCACCCTGCGACTTCCTCAATCATTTCTTCCAAACCCAAAAACCCGCGCTAAACTAACAACAATCCACTGCGCTCAGCGCGTCCACTACTTCGGGGGAAGACCA
>JAYVZW010000171.1:0-2115 GCA_043783015.1 Verrucomicrobiota bacterium | reverse complement strand
ACAAAAAAAGCTGCGGTCAATAACGCGGTGTGCCGGAGTAAACGATAAATTCGATTAATCATTTTAGAGGGTGTTTTGAGGGGTTTTAAACCGTGGATGATGATTCAATCTAAAATCCATGCTCAGGTCAATGTTATTCGTGCTTTGGGGTTTATTCTTTGTGCCAGACCAAGATCTACGCCTTGGGAGGAGGAAGAGTGGATGAAAGCCGCCCAATGACTTTCCACTGGAACGACCAGCCTGCCGCTGGTGCATCCATATCTGCAGTCACCCTTTGAACAGTGAAGCCATGATTTTCGTCTGTGGCGCCACTGTGGATGGCAAATGATGCGCGGCGCGGCCTCACCTTGAAGAAAGCTGACAACGCGGGAAAAGAGGCTAGAGGTTCAGAGATGACTCCCATTGCAATCACACTTGGATTCTCCGGATCGAGAAAATGGCTCGATGCCGCAGGCCGGGCTGACCTCGACACGTCCGCTGTGAACAGCGCGGTGGAGGCCTGGCTGCTCGGGCGCATGAACCGGTTGACGGGGGACTTGGATTTGTCGGCCAATTTTTTTCTCTGCGGCGTGAGCCAGATCGCGATCGGGGCCGACATGGCCTTCACACGGGCCTGCCAGTCCCTGAACATCCCGCAACAAATTCTGCTTCCGCAGCACAGGGATGCCTATTTGGATGCGACAGAAAAAGACGGGCATCCGGATTTTTCGGCCACGGACAGGGCGGCTGCCAGCGCCCTGCTGGAAAGCCCGCACATTATTGAGGACCGGCTGGTGAGCCATGCGCCAGACCGGTATCTGCGATTTGAAGAGACAAATGTCGAACTGGTGCGCCGCAGCGATTTGCTCATTTGCCTCACCATGGCATCCTCGGAAGCGCGGCCGGGGGGAACCCATGACGTGATCACGCGGGCCGCGAAGGCGCGCAAGCCGGTGCTCTGGGTGCGCATGACTGTTCACGGCGAGGAGGTGGCATTTACAGAGGAATGGCTCGGCAATCCTGATGAGATCAAGAGCCGGTTTGCGGAGCAATCCTCCTTGCAAAATGAAATCTTCGGGGTGGATCTCGACCGACCTGACACTGCCGATGGTTTTCCTGCGGTCGAACTTTTGCTACGGGCGGTGATGAAGCACACCGAACGGGAGGCCGGGAAGCACAGCCGGTTCTTCAAGTCTGCGGCCTTCATTATCGTCGGCACCCACTGCCTGGCAACGGTGCTGGCAACTGCGGCCATGAAGGTGCATCTGGAGGTCTTTCTAGTGGGGCTTCTGGGAATGGAGATCGTCCTTCTGCTCACAGGTTACTTTGTTCATCATCATCTGCATCACCGGGGTGCGGCGAGCAGGTGGGCGCTGCACCGTCTGGTCGCGGAGATCACGCGATCTGTCCTGTCTTTGAAGGACTGGCACCTTTCGCTGGGATACCTTCATGGGTTGACGCTGCCTGATGTGGTGCGCCCCTACCTGCGCACGGTGGAGCTTCTTCACCTGCGGGCTACGCGGATTTCCAAGTCCGGCGGATGGCAGCCATCTCGTGATGCTTATCTGGCTGACCGGCTGGAGGGACAACTGCTGTTCTATCAGCGGCAGGGGCAACGGGCCGAGCGCCTGCTGAATTACGCGCAACAGTTCTTCCTCTGGAGTTCCCGCCTCGCCATCCTGTGCACCGCGTTGAAAGTGCTGTTCGTGCTATCGCACTTGTCGTTCGCCGGGCTGGGGGCTGCCGACTGGAAAGCGCTGCTGGGATTTCTCGCGGTGATCCTGCCGGTCGTGGCGGTGGGCGCCCTGTCACTGGCTGCGGCGAATGATCTGGAGGCACGGCACCACAGCTTCCGCGAGATGCTCCGGTTTCTCAGCTTGCAGAAGGATCGCATGAACTCTGCAAGCTCGGAGCGCGAGTCCTCACGGCTGGTTATCGAGACGGAGGCCCGCCTGATCGGCGAAACCGCCAACTGGTTCTCGCGCCGCTCCTACACCGGAGTGGCTTGAAGCGACAACCTGCGGTGCGCCCGCGACCCGGAAAGACTATTTCTTCCCCATAATGGAAACGGCGGTGCCCGCTCCGGATGGAACGGCGTTCACGACAAAGGTGCGGCCATCTTTCTTTGCCTTGATC
>JAYVZW010000170.1:0-6407 GCA_043783015.1 Verrucomicrobiota bacterium | reverse complement strand
GGGAATGGAAGGAGAAGCACGGCGGCATCATCATCCAGCAGTTGAAGAAGCTTGGCGCGTCCTGCGACTGGAGCCGCGAGCGCTTCACCATGGACCCTGAATACAGCCGCTGCGTGCAGCGCGTGTTCGTCGATCTCTACAAGAAGGGTCAGATTTACCGTGGCAAGCGCATGGTGAACTGGTGCCCGTCCAGCCTCACCGCCCTGAGCGATGAAGAGGTGACAATGAAGCCGCAGAACGGCACCATGTATCACTTCAAAGTGGAAGTCATCGAAGAGCCCGGCACTTGGCTGGAAATCGCCACCACGCGCCCCGAAGTAATCCCCGGCGATACCGCCATCGCGGTCAATCCGAAGGACCCGCGCTACGCTCACCTCATCGGCAAGCACGTGCGTCGTCCTCTGCCTTTGGAGAACCAGGCCGAACTGCCCATCGTGGGCGATGAGCACGTCGATTTCACCTTCGGCACCGGCGTGCTGAAAGTGACGCCCGCGCATGACAAGGCGGATTTTGAGATCGCGCAGCGCCACAGCTTGCCCGTCATCGACGTGATGCATCAGAATGGCATCCTCAATGAACTCGCCGGCAAGGACCTCGGCGGTCTGGAGCGCTTCGCTGCACGCAAGCGTGCCGCGGAATTGCTCACCGAGATCGGCGCGATGGTGAAGGAAGAACCATATCAAAACAATGTGGGCTACTCCGAACGCGCTGATGTGCCGATTGAGCATCGCCTCAGCGAGCAGTGGTTTTTGAAGTATCCAAGTGTGGAACAGGCGAAGGCTTGCGTGACTCAGGACTTCGCCAGCACGATGGGCGGGAATTTGGGGAGCACACGCGCCCCGCGTGTCATTGAAGGCGCCCCCGTCTTCAATTCTGGAGCGAATAGCGAAGCCAAGAATATAGACGCTGCGCGTGAGGTTGATGAGTATTCGGCGAGAGCGCCGAAGACAACACGCGAGGGCGCGTGTGCTCCCCAGGCATCCGCACAGATGCGCTTCTTCCCTGATCGCTGGGCGAAGGTCTATGATCACTGGATGGGTGGCCTGCAAGACTGGTGCATTTCGCGCCAATTGTGGTGGGGACATCGGTTGCCGGTGTGGTATTCGCGGGGGCATCGGGATCAGAAGCTAATGGTTCGGATCGTGGAAGGCGGACAGGAGTCTCCGATTCAGGGAATTAATGTCCGGGAACTCCGCGCATCGGCTTGGGTCTGGGCCAGAACACACGGACTCTTGGGTCAGGACTACATCAACCTGGATACCAATTCAGTCATCACACTCCAGGAATCGAGCCTGAAACATGCCTTCGCCAATTTCGGTTTGGAGAACATTTTCCTCGTTCCATTTCTCCCGCATCTTCTGCGTGAAGCGGTCCTCGTAGCGACCATTCCCCACGAACCACCCGCTCCAACCATTCGCAAAGTCTTGCGTTTCGTGTCAGCCATCCGGCTGCGCGGAAAACTCTATCGCGTGAAAATGACCGTCAAGGAGCTGCAAAGCGGGAGGCGACTTTACGATCACCAGAGCACCCAGTTAGAGGAAGGACTCCCGGAAAAAGAAATGGAGCCTGGCGGTGTTAAGTCTCTGGAGGGACGTCCCCTTTCGGGAAAGTTGCCCTCGCAGCCTACACCAGGCTCCGGTGTTATGGTAGGCGATCTGATGCGCGATGTCAATACCACCGACGACTTCGTTCGCTGCCAAATCCAGCCTCCAGGCGAAGGCTGGGAGCAAGACCCCGACGTCCTCGACACGTGGTTCAGCTCATGGCTCTGGCCATTTGCCACAATGGGATGGCCGAACGAGACCGCTGACTTGAAGGCCTTTTATCCCACGACGGATCTCGTCACCGCGCCGGACATCATCTTCTTCTGGGTCGCGCGCATGATCATGGCGGGCTACGAATACATGGGCGAGCTGCCATTCAAGAACGTGTATTTCACGGGCATCATCCGCGACAAGCAGGGCCGCAAGATGAGCAAGAGCTTGGGCAACTCGCCCGACCCACTCGAACTCATCGCCAACTACAGCGCTGACGCGTTGCGCTTCGGCATCATGCGCAGCGCCCCGCTCGGCGCGGACATCGCCTTCGACGAGAAGAACGTGGAGCTGGGGCGCAATTTCTGCACCAAGCTCTGGAACGCCGCGAGGTTCCGCCAAATGGCGGGAACCTCGAAGGATGAAGGTGGAAGTATGAAGGATGAAATTTTAGATTCTGAAACTTCATCCCTCATCCCGCATCCTTCATCCTTTTCCACAGAAGACGAGATCAATCCCGTGCTGCTAACTAGAGACGACAAATGGATTCTGCTGCGCCTCAACACCGCCATTATCGAAGTCACCACCGCGCTCGAAGAATATCGCTTCAGCGACGCCACGCAGTCCTTGTATCGCTTTTTCTGGACCGAGTATTGCGACTGGTATGTCGAAGCCTCGAAGGCCACGTTGCGGCCTGTTGAAGAGTTGAAGGGTTTAAAAGTTGAGGGAAACGCATCTTCAACAGTTCAACCTATCAACCTTTCAACGCGCGAAGCGCAGCGTGCCAACACAGTCGCCGTCATCGACTTTGTGCTCGGGCACACCTTGCGATTGCTCCATCCGTTCATTCCCTTCATCACCGAGGAACTGTGGCACGGGCTGGGCTTCAATGCCGACATGCCGGAAAACCAAGGCGGGAAGAGCATTATGTTCGCTCCGTGGCCGAAGCCCATGGACGCCGATGAACTCGTGCACTTTGGCATCTTGCCTGAGGATGAAAAGACCGCGAACGACAAATACGAAACCGTCAATCTCGGGCGCACGCTCAAGAGCGGATTTAATATTAACAAAAAGGTGCGCTTTGTATTAAAGCCAGCAAGCGAACTTCCCGAGCACGACATCGACGTCCTGCGCATCCTGCTCAACGCCGAGCCGCTCGACGTTGACGCCGCCTTCGTCGCAAAGAAAGGCACGCCCACCGTGCTCACGCCGTTGGGCGAACTCTTCCTCCCGCTTGATGGAATCATCGATGTGGAAGCCGAACGCGCCCGCGTGACCAAGGAAATGACAAAGGTCGAAACCGAACTCGGCAAGGTGAAAGCCAAGCTCGCGGACGAAAATTTCACTTCGAAAGTCCCACAAAAAGTCCTTGATGATCACCAGCAACGCGCAGCCGACTGGAGCGCGCAGCTTGTGAAGTTGACGGCGATGCTGGAGGCACTGGCTTAGCCCGATCCTTAATATGGTGGAAGGTCTCGACACCGCCATCGCCAACACGCGAGCGCACCTGCTCTCGCTGCGGAATGCCGCCGGCCATTGGGAAGGCGAACTTTCCAGCAGCGCGCTGTCAACCGCGACGGCTATCGTGGCACTGTCATTGATGGATGCGGTAGCGAATGAAGGACTCATTTCACGCGGTGCCGTCTGGCTCATAACCAACCAGAACCAAGATGGTGGCTGGGGCGATACGACGATCAGTAAATCGAATCTATCCACAACTCTGCTTTGTTGGTCTGCGCTAAGTTTGCATGAACGCATTGTTCAGGCAGCGAGAGACCGGGCCGAACCCATTACGGGCCGGGTGCCTGTTGAGCGGATTAACGTGCTGAATCGTTGTGAAACATGGATTCGCGAGCGCGTTGGATCGTTGGAACCGGATGCAATCTGCAAGGCAGTTGTTGCGCGTTACGGCAAAGACAAGACTTTCTCCGTTCCCATTCTAATGACCTGCACCATCGGCGGCCGGCTCGGACCGCATGATGAAGCGTGGCGACGTGTGTTGGCACTGCCATTCGAACTGGCGGCGTTTCCGCGCTCGTGGTTTGGAGCGATTGGTTTTCCAGTTGTAAGCTATGCGCTGCCTGCGTTGATCGCGATAGGCCATGCGCGTCTTCATCACGCGCCGCCGAGTTGGTGGAATCCGCTGCGATGGATTCGCACTGCGCTGTGGCCGCGCATCTCGCCGATGCTAAAAACGCTCCAACCCAGCACCGGCGGATATTTGGAGGCGACTCCACTAACAAGCTTTGTGACGATGGCGCTGGCGTCGTCGGGACAGAGGGAACATCCATGTGTGCCGGAAGCCGTGCGGTTTTTGCTTAACTCGCAGCGGGATGATGGTAGCTGGGCGATTGATACCAACCTCGCCACGTGGGCGACGACGCTTGCGGTGAAGGCACTTTACGAGATCGCGGACGTTCGCTTCGCGGCGTCGCAACTTGTCCGCAGTCAAACCAGTTTAGGCAGCGAAGCCGCGAAGAAAGAAGAAGCGGACAGGAGTGTCCGCGCTCCTCTCAAGAGTTGGCTCCTCGCGCAGCAATACAAAACAATTCACCCCTTCACCAACGCCGCACCGGGCGGCTGGGCCTGGACCGATCTGCCAGGCGGTGTGCCTGATGCCGATGACACCAGCGGCGCGCTCATTGCGCTGTGGCACCTGTGTGAGTCGGAGGACGAGCGTTGTAAAATTGTTCCTGCCATCGAGGCCGGCATCACATGGCTGCTGGATATGAAAAACCGCGACGGTGGCTTTCCCACCTTCTGCCGCGGCTGGGGCGCGCTGCCGTTTGATCGCAGCACGCCTGAGATTACCGCGCATGTATTGTGGGCGTGTTCACGATGGCGCGAGCACCTGCGCGCCGATGCACAGCAACGGGTGGACGCTACGGTCAGGCAGGCGTTGCGTTATCTGCGGCGCTGCCAGGGTCGAGAAGGCGCGTGGCATCCGTTGTGGTTCGGCAATGAACATGGGCCTGATGAAGCGAACCCGGTGCATGGCAGCGCGATGGTGCTGGTGGGTCTGGCGCAAGGTGGTTCGCATGACAAAGAGTCCGACGGGATGATGCGATCTGCGGTGGAATTTCTGCTGCGTTGCCAGCACGTTGATGGCGGCTGGGGCGGAGCGGCGGGCGTGTTGGCCACGATTGAAGAAACGGCTAATGCAATTAATGCCCTCGCATCAGTCATGGCTTCGGGAACCAAGACGAATGCAGATATTCCCAAGCTGCGGGCAGCCGTGGTGCGGGGAGCGGATTGGCTCGTCAAACACACACAGAATGGCACTCAATTTATCGCCGCACCCATTGGGCTTTACTTTGCAAGGCTCTGGTATCATGAGAATATATACCCCGTTGTCTGGACGCTTGCTGCGTTGCAGAAGGCGGATGCGGCCATGAAGCGAACGTAAGCGTTCGCGCTCCAGTCACAGCATCCGGTGCTGATTGTCTGAAAACCGGACACGTCGATTTGAAGAAGCCGTTAGATCAAACGAGATCGGCAAGGGAGCTGTGGCCCACGTCAAACAAACGCTGATAGACGCGGATGGCGGCGCGGTCGGTGAGATTGGCCAGCCAGTCGCAAACAAGGCGGGCGCGGACAGTGGGATTCTCTTCGCGCTCGATGGGTTGCTCGACGGCTTTGGGAAGGAGATGACGCCGGGCGCGGGTGCCTGGCTCGATGTATCGTTCGTGCAGGGCTTCGAACAGGCCGTCCAGAATGTGCTCCGCTTTGAAGTCGCTTTGTTGCAGCACGTTGCTGGCAAAGACCAGTTCGCGGGCGATGCGCTTGTGAAAGCGGGCCTTGCGCCGCGCGCCTTCTTCGATCACGAGTTCCAGCGCGTAGCGGCGGGTGTCGTTGCTCAGAAAGCCGGAGCGCTCGCGCAAGGAACAGGCTTGGATGTTGCCGCCGATGCCTATGGCGAGACGACGCTCCACTTTGTTTTCGCGGATGGCATCTATGAGAAACCGCAGGTGATTTTCCTCCTCGTCGTTGAGAGTTTGGGTTTCTGCCCATTTTTCCAGCTTGGTCACGGTGATGAAGCCAATCTGCACGGCGTCTGCGAGATCATTGGTGGAATAGGCGGTGTCATCGGCCCAGTCCATGATCTGGCACTCGATACTTTTCAGGGCATCGCGTGTTTTCCCCGTTGCGTATTCTGCGGGAAACGATTTTGCATTGAGGACAAAGTTGAGGTGCTCGCGCTGATCGTCGTAAAGGTAATGGTTATCCGCGCCGGGGATTTCACTGTGCAGAGTTTTGTATTTTAACACGGCATCGAGTAGCGAGCGTGTGGGGTTCATACCTTTGAGACCTTCGTCAAAGAGTGTGTGAGTGAGCTGGCGAAGCGTTTGGGCGTTACCTTCGAATCCGCCGTAGGGTTGCATGAGACGATGCAGGGCCTGCTCGCCCGTGTGACCGAAGGGCGGATGACCCAGATCGTGCGCGAGGCAGGCGGCCTCGACAAGATGAGGATCTATTTGAGATTCGTCAGCAAGCAACGGGCTGGATGAGGCAAGCCAGCCGCAGATGGACCGGCCCACTTGCGCGACCTCCAGGCTGTGTGTCAGCCGCGTGCGGTAGGAATCGTTTTCGACGACAAGGGATGATTGAAAGACCTGCGTCTTTCCTTGCAGGCGACGCAGCGCGGCACTGTGC
>JAYVZW010000169.1:0-2121 GCA_043783015.1 Verrucomicrobiota bacterium | reverse complement strand
CATTCGCTTTCGTCGAGCGTCGCGAGCCGTCCACCACGCTGACAGCGGTCACCGGGAAATTTAGTTTGCGGGACAATGTCATGATAGATTCGCGCAACACTTCATCTTGCAGCGGCCCAAATTTGTAGAACAACGGCAGGATCAGCCGGGGCGCGATCCACGACATCACGACGCTGAACAAGCTGACCGCCAACCAGCCCAACAGCGCCGCATAGTCGAACTTCGCGAACAACCACAGCAGCAAGGCCAGCACCGGAAGTCCCAGCAACGCGGCGAGCAGCAATCCCTTCATGCGATCCGCGATGAAGGTCGCGACGGTTGTTTTGTTGAAACCGAAACCGCGCTCGATCACGAAGGTGTCGTAAATGTCAAAGGGCAGTGAGGTCAGATTGCGCAGCAGAAAAAGCAGACTCATCAGCGCCAGCCCCGTCAGCAACGGCGTCAGTTGCCAGCCCCGCACCAGCACATCCATCCAGCCGAATCCCCCGCCCCACCAGAACGCCAGCAACAGTCCGAGCGACACGCTGCTTTCCATGATGCCCGACTTCGCCGTGACGCGCGCATACTCCAGCGTGCGCTCGTGCTCCTCGGCCGTGATCAAGGCGCGCAGTCTCTCCGGCGGCTCCGGCTGGAGGGCGGACAGATTGAGAAACGTCGCGATCAGTTCCAGATGATACAATCCGACAGTCGCCACGAGGGCGAGCCAGAGCCAGGGGTTGGAGAATTCCATGCGGAAACATCATTCACCCATTCACTGCTGTCCAACAAGTCATGCCACTTGCAATTCCCGCGCGTGAGTGATTTCTCGCTTGTGAACCGGACGGACCTGCGTGGCTTCAACCGTCACCACTGCCGCAGTATTCACTTCCAATTTCGTAAATTCGACTTCGTATGCCAGCCCATCACGATAAATATGCACGACCGTGCCCACGTCACCAGCTTCCAAGCCTTCGACAGGCACGGCAGCGGTCAATACCACTCGTTCATGTTCTTTGATCATCTCGCTTCTTATTCCTTGTGCGGAACTGGGGCAGTTGGCAGAGGATATTTAGCCCGCGCATCCATGATCTTGGTGGATGTGGACCTCCGCATGCTGCGGACGACTGCCGCGCAAGATGCAATATGCTTTCAAGGAATGACGGCACTCTTGCCGTCATAAAGGTGGAGGAGTTCAGGTGAGACGGCAGGAGTGCCGTCGTTCCTTGGAGCCTGAAGGGAGGCTGGACTACAAACGGAGGAATTCATCCGGGCGTAAATATCTGGAATCCGCAGACGAGTCCGCTCCCATCTCCCATCTCCCATCTCCCATCTCCCATCCCTCACGCCGCCGCGAGAACTTCTTCCCGCCCGAGGTATTCCGCTGCCATATCCTCCAGCTCCATGATGCTCTCCATTTTGCAGAAGCGCACGCGCAATTGCTTGCTGCCCGGAAGCCCCTGCGTGTAGGCCATCAGGCGATTGCGCATCGCGCGCATGATCTGAGATTCTGCCGCGCCCCAGCGCGAGCTTTGCAAGGAGAGCCGGCAATGACGCAGCATGAACTCGAATCGTTGCTCGACCGTGACCGGCGGCAGGTGCGAGCCGGTTTGCAGGAAATGTTTTGCCTCGCGGAAAATCCACGGATGACTCATGGCCGCGCGCCCGATCATCACGCCGCGAATGTTCGAGCGCGCCTTGCGCAAGGCGATGTCAGCGCCGCTGGCAAGGTCGCCATTGCCGATGACAGGAATCTTCACCGCGCCCGCCACTTGCGCGATCACATCCCAATCGGCCTGCCCGGTGTAGCCCTGAGCACGCGTGCGTCCATGCACGGCGATGGCCTGGATGCCGGAGTCTTCGAGAATGCGGGCGACTTCGGGAGCGTTGATACTCTCATGATCCCAGCCGATGCGCATCTTCGCTGTCACTGGAACGGGCGAGCCTTTGACCAAGTCACGCGCCACGCTGGCGAGCAAAGGGCAGTCCTTCAGCAGCGAAGAACCGCCGTTCTTCGCGACCACTTTGTTCACCGGGCAGCCAAAGTTGATGTCGATAAAATCTGGACGCCTCCAGTCGATGATCTTGCGGGCCGCCTCGCCCATACGCGCGCCGTCCGCACCGAACAACTGCACGCCCAGCGGA
>JAYVZW010000168.1:0-2121 GCA_043783015.1 Verrucomicrobiota bacterium | reverse complement strand
GCCATCTTGGCTCAAACGGATGGTGCTGATGCTGCGTCCGGGCTGGGTGATCTGAGCGACATCTTTGGCATCGAATTGGATGCGGGCGCGCCGGTTGTAGCGGCACCAGTCAAGACCAAGAAAAGGGAGGCCAAAAAGGTCGGGAAAAAAGCGGGTGGGAAAGCAGTCAAAAAAGCTGCGAAGAAGAAGTCACGTCCACCCCGGCATCCTTGAAGGCCGTCAGTGCAAATGCAAGTTGCTGATGGGTGTATTGCTTTTTGATCGCGGCCATCGCTTCGGCGCAGAGTTGATCGCAGCGCTCATTCCCATCATGACCCGCGTGGCCTTTGAGCCAATGCCATTTCACCTGGTGCCGTGACGCGGCAAGATCCAGTGCGCGCCAGAGCTCCCCGTTCTTAACCGGTTGTTTGGCGGCAGTCTTCCATCCGTTCTTCTTCCACCCTGCCAGCCATTTTGTGATGCCATTGCGGACATACTGGGAATCGGTGTGCATCTCCACCGCACAGGGCTTTTTCAATAGACTGAGCGCCTCGATGGCTGCGCGGAGTTCCATGCGATTGTTCGTCGTGGCGAGTTCGCCTCCGCTGATCTCCTTACGATGCCTGCCTGATTCCATGACTGCTGCCCAGCCGCCCACGCCCGGGTTGCCAATGCAGCCGCCGTCAGTGTGGATGATAATTTTTGAGCGGGCCGATTCCATTGGGATTCATTCGAAAACAGCAGTGAGGATTGGCCGAAAGAACCGAAAAATCACGTAGATTTTAGTTTTAACACCGACTCCGAAACATCTCAAGAAGCGTTGATCTTCACTCGAACAACCGTCATGAACATCGACAAAATCCGCGATGCGGTCGAACTGACGGCGGTATAAAACCGCCGCTCTTTGAAACCAGGGTCTGTGAATGTTGCGGTGTTTTCAATATTATTGTTTCGCCCAGTCGAGACATGAACTCCAGCTTGTGAAGGCGCGCATCAGGGAGTAGGATGCGATTGAGTATGAAGCTTAATTAATATGCGCGAATCGCGCGGCGAAGGCTGGCATGTGCGAGGCAGCCGTGTCTCGCTCGACTCACTGATTTGTGCATTTCATGATGGCCTGTCGCCGGAAGCGATTGCGCGGGAATGCTTCCCCACGCTGAATCTGGAACAGGTCTATGGAGCCATCGCCTTCTACCTGGCCAACCGTTCGGAAATGGACGCGTATGTTCAGCATGGCAAGGCGGAGGGTGACGCCTGCTGGCAGCAGCAGCAAATTTCCGAGCCAGCCTTTTCCCAGCGAATGGCGCAATCCCGGCGGGAATTGCTTTCATCCGCGTCATGAAGTTACGCTTGCAGGCCGATGCCGACCTCAGTCAGCGCATTGTAGCAGGAGTGTGGCGGCTGGAGCCAGCCTTGGACTTCCAGACTGCGGTGCGGGCCGGGCTTGAAGGCAAAACTGATCCGCAAGTCTTGGAAAATTGCGCGGAGCAAGGCCGCCTGTTCGTGACCCACGATCAAAAAACCATGCCGCATCATTTTGGCGAACACATTGCCACGCGATCTTCGCCCGGCGTCATCATCGCCCCCCAAGACATGCCGATCGGCCAGGCGGTGCAGGAGCTGTATCTCGCCTGGACAGCCAGCGATGCCGAAGAATGGATCAATGCCATCCGACGTCTACCGCTGTAAAATCGTCTCGCCGCCTGGTTCGGCTTGAATCATTGAGCAGGCTGCTTCCTCAGTGCACATCGATGACTTTGACTTTGGACATCTATTGCTAATAGTTATTACACGAACGTCGCACTCACCAGCCATTTCGAGGGCTTCATCCAGCAACTCATCCAATCGGGTCGCTAAACAACGCCAGCGAGGTCGTCCGTGCCGCCCTGCGTGAACTGCAGGAAAAGGAAGGTGAAGTCTTCCCGCCCGGCTCCGCTCAAGCACCTCTACACCCCCGCGCACAACCGCAAGGAAACACGACTTGCCCGCAAGCAGCGCATTCCCCATCCTGACGAAGTATGAAGTCGTGGGACATCTACACCTACGAGTTCGTGGGCGCAGGCGCTCATCCAGCAGTGATCGTCTCTCATCCCGACCGTGTCGCTCGCGCCGACTGGGTGAACGTCCTGCTTTGCACGACAC
>JAYVZW010000167.1:0-2126 GCA_043783015.1 Verrucomicrobiota bacterium | reverse complement strand
ATAAACTCCATTGCCCTTTAATTCGGAAAGGAGGCTGACAATTTTTTCACGGTCTGCTGTCACTGACCACCCCTTCTCTGCAATGGGTTCGCAGCGTGTCGAATCCTCATCCGAAGCGGTTCTGGTGACATCCGGATTGTTGGAAAGGTTCGCCAAGAGGAGGGGATAAATCTTTCCGTGCCTTACGATGACCGCGAAGGGGATCATGCCCGATGAATGCTCGCGAGGAAACCGCATCTTGACCGTTCTGGCCTCGGTCACTTTGTGCGTGTCCTTTTCCAGGCTTTGCTTTCGCTGTTTCAGTTGGGCGAGCTGCTCATCCATGGCAGGGATCATGTTGTTCATTGATTCAATGTCTCGCTGCATTGCACGCTGGTCTGACTTGAGTTGCCTGATTTGCAATCCGGGGTCGGCTGAAAGGGCGACGGCTGATTTCGCGAGGGTTTTGTCTAGTTCCTCTTTTTGGTTTTGGAGGCTTTCCAATATTCTCCTAAGTCGTTCAAGCTCAGCGAGCTTTTCTCCCCGTTCCGGAGTTAGCGGTAACGGACTGTCACCAAGCATGTCTTTTAGCTTTTCTCTTTCAGACTGGGCCAGCTTCAGGCGGCGCTCCAACAGTTCTCTGGTAGGACTGGTTGGAACCTGGCTTTTGTCGGATGGGGCTTGAACCAGCAAGGCGGTGATACATGCGACGAGCACAATAACTCCAAAAGTGTTGGACATCGGCCCCAAGAGAAGGTCAAGGCTGTCAGAAGGTGTGTTGGGTCTGCTCATCACTTGGCAAATTCAAATTTCACGTCCTCGCCGATCAGGTCGTATCCCACTTCAAAATCAGCATTCTTTGCCGTTTTTACATAATCGTTAAACTGATGTGCCGCTGATGGCTTGAAAAACAAAACCACAAACTGATTCGAGGAGTTCAATTTCTTGAGTCCGTCAGAAAAATCAAGGATGCCTCCCTCAGCGACCATTGCCTGAGTGTCGAAACGAGTCATTTTAAAGCCTTCACCACTGGCGACGACAATAACGGGTTCCTTTGTCGTGCCCGAAATTTCGGGGATCAAACGGAGCACGCCTTGCTTGTTCTTCTCCGCCATCAACAGTGATTCCGCTGATCGAACGTCTCTAGTTGCCTCGGCAAGTCGCTTTTCATTCTCCTGCATGATGGGCATTAAGCGGTCCCGCTCGGCGCTGATTTGCTTCGCGATGACACTCATGCCCTTGATCTCGCCTGCGATCATGGCATCTGCGGGGTTGATGCTGATCTTCTGGGCCCTGTTTTGGCTTGCTTGGTTTGACTGCCCATAAACGGCAATTTGGCTCCGAAGGTTCGCCTCTTCAGCTTCTATGGATGCCTGCGACGGCGTATAGCTAGCGGTTTTTCCCATCGAAGTGAGCCTCGACCGCTGAGTTGAAACTTCTGAAAGTGTCTGATCGAGGCTACGGGACAAAACTCCCTCGGCTTTCACATCGCTGCTCCCCCCCAATCCGGCATCGTCGATCTGCAAGCCCAGAGTCAATGTCACCATGATCATGACTCCGATCATCGATGTAAGAATGTCCTGAAATACGAAAAACGTAACTTCAGGCGGGGCCGCGCGTCTCTGGAATCGGGAAACCATGGGGATCGCTCATTCTGATTTCAGGCGCAAACGGGCGGAGATGCTCTTGTGACAGTAATCGCTGCAAGCATCAAGGAAAGTTGCCTCGCGTGTCTGCAAAAAGGTCGTGCGCATGTGTATCACCAGTGCGGCAAGCAATGCCACAAGCGTGACTTCAAACGCTGTGGAAAGTCCTGCCGTCACCTGTTGCAGTGATTGCTTAATACTGGTCAACTCCCCGCTGGCTTGGAGTGTGAGACCGAACCCGGCGATGGCCTTGCTAAGCCCAAGAACCGTGCCGATGAAGCCGAGCACCGGTGTCGCCCAGATGAAGCCATTCAACAAGGTATAGCCCGACGCGAACTGTGCCTCGTCATTTGCTGCCTGAGTCGCTAGGATACTCGATACATCACTCACTTGACCGATATTGCGTAGATTCGACAATGCCCGCTCCACCCGATTCAAAAGGACAAAGTTTCCTGGATTGTCAACCATCTGATGCACCCGATCAAGGACTTGTCTGGCTGT
>JAYVZW010000166.1:0-6462 GCA_043783015.1 Verrucomicrobiota bacterium | reverse complement strand
CTTTCGTGTCCGCGACGTGAGCTTCGGAATACAAGCGGTCACGCAAATCGGCGAGCAAGGGATCAAGCTTTGCGAGGAACTCCTTGTCGGGCAAGCCGCCCCATTCGGCGCTAAACATCGCCTTGTGACCCGCGCTGCAAATGCCGCGCTTCAGTGTGAGGGGATTGGTATTGGCGGTTAGCACGGCAGGTATCCAGTCGCAGTGCTCGACGAAACTGAACGCCGAATGAAACACAGCCGGGTCGCAGCGGCGCAGATGCAAAATTTTACTCCACCACCATTCAGATGAATAGATGCCACCGCACTTGGCGATGATGTTCGGTCGCATCTCAAGTGCGAGCTTCGTGATCTCTGCGGCCTCCTCGTGCCCGGTGTGATCTTTCCAGAGCCAGACCAGGGCATTGAGGTTGTCCTTGAAGGAATCGAGCAGACCGAGCGGCGTGCCTTGCTCGTTCACGGGAATCACCGTGCTGCCCGTGGTGTCGATGCCAATGCCGATGACCAGCGAAGCATCGAAGCCGGGTATGTTTTGCTGCGCTTGCGCCAATGCGCCGCGCACGACGGCCTCAAGTCCGTCGAGATAGTCCTGCGGATTCTGCCGCGCCACATGAGGATCGCGCGGGTCGGTCAGGATTCCCAGTTCGCCGCAGGGATAATTAAAAACAGTGGAACCGACCTCGCGGCCATCATTCAAATCCACCAAGAGGGAGCGGCAGGAGTTGGTGCCGTAGTCAATGCCAAGGGCGTAACGAGGAGTCATAATGAAAGGCGATCATCGCGGGCCCGTGATGATTGGCAAAGGGAAAGTCACCAGCAGTCCCGCTAATCGACGTAAGCAAATTCATTCAAGTTCATCAGCGACCGGCATAGCTCCGGCAGGGAGTGTGCCTTCAGAAAATTCAGGCATGTGGTGCGTTCTTCTGCGTCCGGTTGACGCTGAAGCGCGAGCGCGAAGGCCCGGCTAATCTGTGCGTCCGGAGCATCTCCTGCCTCTCGCTGTAGCCGCTGTGCGAAAGCTTGGGACATCTCGATGGCGAAATCATTATTAAGCAGGGTGAGTGCCTGCGGTGCGACTGTGGACACGGTGCGGCCAGGGCAGGAGATGCTGTTGTCCGGCAGATCAAAGGTTTCCATCATGGGGATGCGCAGATTGCGCTTCTGCACCAGATAGATGCTGCGCACATTTAATTTCTCCGGTGGCGAGGGATGCCAGCCCTTTAAAGGAAATTCCGCATCATCGAGCAAAGCAGGACTGGCACTGAGAACGTCCGCTGGAAGCACGGGCCAAAGCGGCGGGCCGCCTTCATGCGGCAGGAGTTTGCCGGCGACAATGAGCATGGAATCACGCAGAGCCTCAGCTGTAAGCCGGTGTGGTGCGTGTCCAACCGGCAGATGCTTTTCTTCGATTGATGGCGTCTGCATTCCCTGCTTGTAAGTGGCGCTGTTGAGCATGAGGCGGTGCATTTTTTTCAATGACCAGCCCTGCCCCATGAATTCACGGGCCAGCCAGTCGAGCAGTTCCGGCTGGCTTGGACGGGCGCCAGCGTGGCCGAACTCATTGGGCGTGGCTTGCAGTCCCTCGCCAAAATGAGCGCGCCAAATGCGGTTTGCAAGCACGCGGGAAGTCAGGGGATTTTTCTCCGAGACAATCCATTCTGCCAACGCACTGCGTCTTCCTGAGGAATTTGGGCGCGCCGGTTTACCGATGCTGGCCGAATTGGGATCCAGCAAGGAAAGATAGCCTGGAACGACCGGTTCTCGCGGCTGGTTGAAGTCGCCCTGAAAGAGCACGCTGGTCGCGGGCGGTCTGTCGCTGGCATCATGCGCGAGGAGTCCTGTGGTGCAATTCCTGCCCTGTTCCAACAGCTTGTCGTGTGCAACGTCCGCTTGGTCATAACGTTTTTTATCGTTTTCACTGAAGGTTCGCCTGGCTTGGTCCATGGTGGGATTCACCTTCTTGTTAAGTGACCATATTTTGTGCTCGGAGTCACGGTCCGGTTTTTCCGGGGGGTGCTCGAGCAGGTCGCGATCCTCCTTGACGAGACGTTCCAAGCGTTTGGCCCGGAGATGTTCAATGTAAGGTGCGGCGATTCCATCAAGAATTTTTTGCTTTTCCGCGATTTGCCCGCTCAGTTTTTCGTTGTGGACCTTGATCTCCTCGCGTGGTGCTGGGAGGTCGAGTATGACATGGTCCGCCGGTTCCACTCCTTCAAAAAATGCGCGCAGCCGATAGTAGTCGGCTTGGGAGATAGGATCGAATTTGTGATTATGACAGCGGGCACAAGAAAGCGTGATGCCGAGGAAAGCCGCGCCGGTGGTTTCGACCAGATCGGACATGACCTGGGTGCGGGCGCGCAGGCCCTCGCCGAATTTTCTTGCACTGTTATCGAACGGCCCGATGCGCAAATAACCGGTGGCGATGAGGCAATCCTGTTCGGCGGCATTTTGCGGATCGCCGGGAACCATTTCATCGCCTGCAAGCTGCTCGCGGATGAAGCGGTCGAAGGGCTTGTCCGCATTGAGCGAACGGATGACATAGTCGCGGAAGCGCCAGGCCTCCGGGCGGAACTCATCCCAATCGTAGCCGTTGCTGTCGGAATAGCGGACGGTATCGAGCCAGAGCCGTGCCCAGTGCTCGCCGTAGCGGGGAGAGTCGAGCAACTTGTCCACGAGATTTTTGTAGGCGTCCGGTGAAGGATCGGATACAAAAGCCTCCACCTCCTCCGGCGCAGGTGGCAGGCCGGTTAGATCAAAGTAAAGCCTGCGGGCAAGCGTGCGGCGATCCGCTTCCGCGGCGGGCTTCAGTCCTGCGGCTTCGATGCGCGAGAGCACGAAGGCGTCGATGGGATTCTGCACCCACCGGGTATCGCGCACTGATGGCGGCGCGGGATCGGCGACGGGTTTGAACGACCAGAGATCAAGCCGCTTGCCGCCGAAAATTTTTACGATGGGGTTGCGTGGATCGGTCCACGCATCGCCGATTTTCTCCTGGTTCGTGCCTGCGGTGGCCGCAGATTGCGCGGGCCACGGTGCGCCGTCGGCGATCCAGCGTTCCAGGGCGGCAATTTCAACATCTTGCAATTTTTCCTTGGGCGGCATTTCCCGATCCTCCTCCGCGTGACGGACGAGCTTGACCATGAGGCTTTCGGCCGGTTTGCCGGGCACGAGTGCAGGGCCGTCCTTGCCGCCCTTGAGCGCGGCTTCGCGGGAATCGAGGCGCAGATCCCCCTTCTGTTTTTCCGCGCCGTGGCAGCGGAAGCAGGAGTGCTCCAGCATGGGCCATACGCTCCATTGGAAGCGCTCCTCGGCCGTCGGTTCCGCGCCATGCAGCGCAGTCACTGCGGAGACAGCGAGGATGAGGGAAAGGAGTCGTGGTCGCATGAGCGCAAGCCGCACCATCTAACATCAAGCTCCAAGGATCAAGGAAACTTAAAGATGTAAAACGACTTTTGAAGTTTGAATCCTGACCAGACAGGCCTTAGCATACCTTCCCATGCATCTGTCCTGCCCCGGTTGTTCCCGTCGCGATTTCCTCTCGCGCACGGGCAGCGGATTTGGCGCGCTGGCGCTCGGCGCGCTGATGCGGATGGATGCGCGGGCTGCGGCACCGGCAGTGAACATTGATCCAGTCAATCCCTACCTGCCGCGCAAGCCGCATTTTGCCCCGAAAGCGAAGTCTGTGATTTTTCTCCACATGGTCGGAGGTCCTTCGCAGGTGGACACGTTTGATTACAAGCCGGTGCTGCAAAAGCTGGACGGTCAGCCCGTGCCGGACTCCATCCGGCAGTCGATACTCAAAACCAAGCACAGCAATGTTTTCGTGGACTGCGGGAACTTGATGGCCAGCCCTTACAAATTTTCGCAGCACGGCAAGTCCGGGCTGTGGGTCTCCGAGTTGTATCCGAACCTGGCGAATCATGTGGATGATCTCTGCTTCATCCATTCGATGCAGGCGGACAGCAACAACCACGCGCCTGCAAGCTACCAGATGCATACCGGTGAAACCGTGCCCGGCAAGGCGAGTCTTGGCGCGTGGATCACTTATGGATTAGGCACGGAAAATCAAGACCTGCCCGGCTATGTTCTGCTGTTTGAAGGCGGTCCCTATGGCGGCGCGGCCAATGATTCCAATGGCTTTCTGCCTGCCGCGTTTCAAGGCACGCGGCTCCGTGATAAGGGATCGCCCGTTCTCGACCTGCTGCCGCCAGCGGAATTCGCCAAGGGCCAGCGGGCTTCGCTCGATCTCGTGCATGAGCTGAACATGAAGCACCGGGCCGCACGTCCCGGCATGACGGAGCTGGATGCGCGAATTGCGAGTTACGAGCTGGCTTACCGGATGCAGTCCGCCGCGCTGGAAGTGGGCGACATTGAAAAGGAATCACCGCAAACGCGCGCCAGTTACGGCTTTGATCATCAGGATGTGCAGGTCGCGAAGTTCGGCCGCAAATGCCTGATGGCGCGTCGCTTGGTCGAGCGCGGAGTGCGCTTCGTTCAGATTTACAACACATACGACAAGGAAGGCTGGGATGCCCACGCGCGTCTCGATGAGAACCACAAGCCATTAGCGCGGCAGACCGACCAGCCCGTCGCCGCTTTGCTGGCCGATCTCAAGCAGCGCAATTTGCTGGATGAAACGCTGGTTATCTGGGCCGGTGAATTTGGCCGCACCCCGATGATGCAAGGCGAGCGTGGCCGCCAGCACAACGCCGCTGGCTTCACCATCTGGATGGCCGGCGGCGGCGTGAAGCCGGGCACCAGCATTGGCATGACGGATGATATCGGTCTCATGGCAGTGGATCGGCCGCATGGATTCAAGGATTTGCACGCGACCATACTTGCGGCGCTCGGTCTGCGTTGTGACGATCTTTACTTCGAGCACGAAGGCCGGCTGGAGAGGCTCACGGGCATTGCGGGCAATGGCGAGGTTATGCCCGGCGTGATAAGTTGAGCTAGCTATGACTTATTGCCGCCAATGCACCACAAGGCGTGCTGGGTGCGGATGAGCAGACGGTTGCGATGCACAGCATAGGAGGCGAGCGATTTGTCGCCGAGATCATTGGTTGCCAGCAGTTCAAATTGTTTGCCCGGTTTGATGACATAGCCTTTGCCGAACTCGTCTTGCATATAGATTTTCCCGTCGGCGTAAAGCAGAGAGGCGGAGGTGGTTTTGCCCACGCGCTCGCTCCAGATGACCTGGCCCGTTTTGGCGTCGAGGCAAGAGACGATGCCGTTGTCCGACGCCATGTAAAGTTCATCCCCGATGACCAGCATGGAAGGGGTCAGCGGGACGCCTTTTTTGACTTCCCAGACAATGTGCGTGTCGGTGACGTTGCCTTGCCCGTCGGGCTTGATGGCGAGGGCCGATGGCTGATCGAAACCGGTGCTGATGAAGACCAGTCCGTGGGCAAAGACCGGGCGCGGCACCACGGAATACCCATCGTAATAAACGCGCCAGATTTCATGGCCGTCCTTGGGGTTTAATGCATTCATTACACTGCTTCCGGGGCTGATGAGCTGTTTTTCCCCGTTGACTTCGATGACCAGTGGCGTGCTGAAAGAGTAGGTGTTGCGCGTCTTTTTGTTGCGCAGCTTTTTCCAGCGGAGCTTGCCGGTGGCCTTGTCCAGCGCGGCGACGAAAGGATCTTGCGAGGCGTCGCCATTGAAGATGAGAAGATCATCCACGATGACGGGGCAGCTGCCGTTGCCGTGTTCCGGTTTGTAGGCCAGCTCATTGGTTTTCCAGATAAGGTTGCCTGCTTCGTCGAGACAGGCGGTTCCAAAGTGCCCGAAGTGCGCGTAGATACGGCCATTCTCATAAACGGGCGTCGGGCTGGCATGGCTGTTTTTGTCATGGACGCCTGAGGAATGAGGTAACTCAACGTTGAAAACTTCGCTGTCCCAAATGACCCTGCCGTCTGCGGCATCTAGCGCCAGCACACGCAATGACGAACGGTCATTCAAAAAATTACCGTCATTGTTGTCATCGGAGGCGATGGAGTTAGTCAGGTAGATACGGCCATCTGCCACGATGGGGGAGGACCAAGCCCGGCCGGGCAAAACGGTTTTCCAAGCGACGTTTTTTTCCACGCCCCATTCCGTGGGTAAGCCGATCGCGTTTGAATGACCATCCTGGCTGGGGCCGCGGAATTCTGGCCATTCTGCTGTAGGGCGGTCGTGGCCTGGAAATTTTCCGCTTTTGGCGATAAACCCACCGGATAGTCCGGCTCCGGTGAGGACGAGGCAAGAGAGTTGGGTGAATTTCATCGTGGGGTGTTTATCTTTATCGCAGACACTTCGGTGACTCTAGATAGTGCACTCAGTCTAGGGCTTGGCAATCCTATTTGCTTAAATAATAATTTCCTTTGAATATAAACCGATACTTATGATATCGCTTTGATAGAAATTCTGCTTTTGGATTCTTAATACTTGGCGGAAGGCTTAGATGTCAGTGCTCATTTTTGT
>JAYVZW010000165.1:0-2139 GCA_043783015.1 Verrucomicrobiota bacterium | reverse complement strand
CTTCCTCAATCATTTCTTCCAAACCCAAAAACCCGCGCTAAACTAACAACAATCCACTGCGCTCAGCGCGTCCACTACTTCGGGGGAAGACCATTTCGCGGGGGCGCAAAGGGCAGCACGCGAGGGCGCGTGCGCTCCCCAACATCTCGCGCAACGGGAAAACAACTCCAGCCACACTTGGACTCACCTTGCCGCATTGAGCACCTCGAATTTACGGCCGGGGATGGTGGGGAAGATGGGCGTGCCGTCCGGGTGTGGCTTCAGGCCGACGCTGGTGCCGGTGGTGGATTCCAGCGGGAGTGCCGCTACGCTGCCGTCGTTGAAGCCGACAATGACTTTCCCGCCCGACCAGGTGCGACCGGGTTTTTCGGTTCCAATGAGGCTGGGATTCCACTTCGGTGGCCAGGTGGCTTCGGATGGATTTTCGTAGATTAGGGGGATGCTGTCTGCATCGGAGTCCAAGAGTCCTTTGGTCATCGCCCAGTGATTTTCACCGGGCTTCAAGGCCTCGGTATAATCCGGAGCCGTTCCGATGTTGCCGTCAGGTTTGCCCAGTTCGCTGTTCGGGCAGCCAAAGATTGTTTCGCTATCGACGACTCCATCCTTGAACAAGCGGCGGAAGACTTCGTTTGCCGTCTTGGCGTTTGGCAGATCAGCATCGGGATAAGTTCCTGTTTGGTCAGCAGCGTAAATTTTGAGAGTCGTGATAACCTGTTTGCAGTTGTTGATGCCAATGGTCTGGTTCCCTCGAGGGCTGGTGCGCGCGAATGTGGGCACAATGAGAGGAAACAAGAAATACAAATATCCCAAGCTCAACCCGATCCTGGCGGTGGTTTTGCCGCCGATCAATCCTCCCGAGCCATTGGAAGCGCGGACTCCAAGGTGCCCCAATACAATGGCGGCGATAGGAAGAACCAGTAAAAGAATGATGAGCACCCAGTCCGGCGGATCGAGTCGCGGGTGAAGCGACAGAGCCAAGGCCAGGAAGATGTAAGGGATGACGATGAGAACCAAACTTGCCACTGCCAGCGGGTTTCCCATCTTGTCCGTCCATTCTCGCGGCCTTGTGCTCATGCTTGGAGATTACATGATGCGCGCTGACACGACAAGCATGGGGCGTGCCCGGCTCAGCCAGTGCCTGCAACTTCGGCATTGGGGCTGAAAACAAAATTTGCATTCTCGACCATTTGCGCGAAAAAAGCGTCCCGCAACCCCGTATTGTCCGACCCTGATTCCCATGAAAGAAACCAACATCATCGTCGTCCTCATCACCTTCATGCTTGGCATGACTGCCGCATCTGCGCAAAATTTGGAACTAAAAAAAGGCGACAACATCGCCATCGTCGGCAGCGGTCTAGCTGATCGCCAGCAACACGCGGGCTGGCTGGAATCGCTGATTCACAAGGCATACCCCGATCTGGAACTCACGGTGAGGAACCTTGGCTTTGCCACCGATGAAGTGAACTTGCATCCGCGTTCCGATGATGTTCCGAAGACGGAGTATTTCCTCAATATGAAGCCGGGGGATGTGACCAATGGAGGTATCACTTACAAGGCGGGTGCGGATTTTCATGCCAACGTTATCTTCGTTTACTGGGGCTTCAATGAGTCCTTCAAGGGGCCAGCCGGCGTGGATGACTTCTGCAATAATCTGGATGCCTATCTCAAGGCGCATCTCAAGGCGGATTACGGCAAGGGTGCGCCCAAGATCATTCTCTTCTCACCCATTGCGCAGGAGAATTTAAAGGACGCGAATTTCCCGGACGGCGTGGAGAACAACAAGAATCTCAAGCTCTACACGGATGCCATGGAGGAAGTGGCCAAGGTCAATAATGTTCCTTTCGTGGACTTGTTCCATGCCTCCGAAGAACTTTACGCGACCAGCGCGCATCCATTGACTCACAACGGCATTCATCTCACCGATGACGGCGACAAGCAGCTCGCGCCCGTCCAGTTCAAGGCCATCTTTGGCAAGGACGCGCCCAAGACCGATGATCCCGCCGTGGCCAAAATTCGCGACTCCGTGCTGGAGAAGAACGTGCAGTGGCATCATCGCTATCGCACCGTTGACCAGTTCAACATCTACGGCCAGCGCTCCCGCATCAAATATGAAGGCGTGGACAATGCGACCATTCTTGG
>JAYVZW010000164.1:0-6477 GCA_043783015.1 Verrucomicrobiota bacterium | reverse complement strand
CGATCCTCGCCTTTCAGACATGGGGACTCTTGCCAACACTGGATGCGCGCGCGCTCGATTTCATGCAGGGCAATGAACCGCCCGCGACGTGGCATCATCAGACCTATATCGCCGCTGAGTTCGTCAAGGCTGCGCTGCTTGGAGTGCTGTCATCCTTGCAGATTCAATCTTTTGCACGCGCGGTGATTTCAGAATAATTCGCCCACCGTAAACTCATCCATCGAGCGGAACTTCTTCCACGCACCGTCGAATTCCAGATGCTCTGTCACTAGACATGGCACGACGATGCAGCGCATCCCGGCAGTATTTGCAGCGCGAAGACCGTTGAGCGAATCTTCCAAAACGACGATGCGATCCGGTGCAGCACCGACTTTGCTGGCGGCGTGTTGAAAGAGGCTGGGATGCGGCTTCACTTTGCCTGTGTCTTCCAGGCAGGTAATGTTTTGAAAGGCACCGAGCAAATCAAGATGCCCGAGCCAGTGCTCCACCCACCAGCGCGGAGAACTGCTCGCCACGGCGCATGACAGCCCCAGACTGCGCGCTTCATCCAGACGATTCCGCACGCCGGGCAACGCATCGTTTTCGGTCAGTATTTTCATCACGCGCTCACGGCGCATTTTATGAATCGGCTCCCATTCGAGCTTGCGATCCAATATCCGCTCCAGTTCCCCCATCGGATCATAGGCCGCACTGAAATCACTGCCGACGCATTGCGCCCATGTCTCCAATGCGAGCGGGTGACCATGCTCGGCATAAATCTCCCTCCACGCCTCATAGGTGGCGGTCTCAGTGTCCATGATCAGGCCGTCGAAATCGAAAATAATGGCATTCATAAAGCCGCCGCCGCTCTTAGCTTCGTATTCCTCAAATCCAATGAAGCGGGACGCATCACCTACTTCGCCTCCAACAACCGCACAATCTCGGTCGCCGACGTCACGGGAGACTGGCAAACTTTGTTGCGGCACACATAAGCGGCTGCTTTTCCGTCCACTGGCTTCATGCTGGTCATAGCGGCATTTTTCTCCGCAAGGAAGTTCTGACCTTCACCACCATCGGCATGAAGCACGACAGCGTGAGGCAGGAAACGCCTGTGCACTTCGTGTGCCAGCGCCTTGAACCCTGCGTCATCGCGACTTCCCGCGAGGACAATTTCCATGTTGCCCTGATGCATGAAATCGAGCGCGGTCACCATGAACGGCACACTGAAAGGAGATTTTTGCAGGCTGTTGCCAAAGAGGCGGAGCATCTTTGCCGCCTGCTCTCTCAGATCACCACGACCCAGCATCGCGCCCAGTCGCAGCAAGTTCATCGCACCGACCGAGTTTGGCGACGGTTCCGCACTGTCACTGTCCTCCTTCACTTGAAGAATGGAATTGGGAATACTCCCGCCAGTGGTGAAGTAGCCGCCCTGCTTCGTGTCCCAATATTTTTCATCGAACTCCTTTTGCAAATCCACCGCCCATCGTAGCCAGCGAGCATCGAACCCGGCTTCATACAAATCCAGCAAGCCCTGAATGAGCAAGGCGTAATCCGGCGCGAACGCAGGTGCTCCTGCTGCTCCGTCACGCCAGTTGCGACGGAGTTCTTTGCCCTTATTGGATAGCTTTTCCAAGATGAATTGAGCGGCTTCGGTGGCCATCTTCAGACAGTCCTCATCCCCAAGCGCACTGGCTGCTTTTGCCAGTGCCGAGATCATCAGTCCATTCCATGCGGAGATGATCTTATCATCCAAATGGGGACGCGGACGTTTTAATCGCGTTTCAAATAAAGTCTTACGACCGCGCGTCAGGATGTCCTCGACCTTGTTCTCATCAATCTTGAAATACTCCGCCGTCTTCTTCGGAGAGAAAGCGCGAAATAACGTGTTCAGGCCTTTCAGCTCGCCATGAGGATCGCTCTCAGGCCGAGCATTTCCGTCGCGCCGCGCGCCGGTGGCATAGCGGAAAATGCTGCCTTCGTTCTTGCCGAGCAGATCGTCAATCTCCTGCGCAGTCCACACATAGAATGCGCCCTCGCCTTTCTTCGTCCGGGTCTCGTCCGTGAAACTATCGGCATCCTCGGCTGAGAAAAACGCCCCCCCCGCGTGACGCAGATCACGCCGGCAATAAGCGATGGTCTCGCGTGCGATTTGTGCATGGAACTCAATGCCGGTGTTCTGATAGCCCTCGACATAGGCCACAATAAGCTGGGCCTGATCGTAGAGCATTTTTTCATAATGGGGAATGTGCCAGTAAGCGTCCACCGAATAGCGATGAAACCCGCCACCGATGTGATCTCTCATTCCTCCGTGAGCCATGGCGGTCAGCGTCTTGGTCGCCATCTCGCCACACCAATCAGAGTCGTGCGCCTCTTTGCCCGCGAGATATTTCTTCAATCGCCACAGCATGACGAGTGTGACCGGGCGCGGAAATTTGGGCGCACCGCCGAAGCCAGCTTCATGGAAATCAAAAGCGCTAGAGCTGTCGTCATAGGCCTTCTTCATAACAACATGAATCTCCGCATCCGCGTGCTGCTGCTCATCGTTGATATGCGCCTGCAAGCGCCGCATTCCCTCCGCGCTGCGCTCACGAATGCCGCCCGCATCATTCTCCCAGACTTTAGTGATCTCCAGAAGCAAGGATTTGAAACCCATGCGCCCGCCCTTGTCTGCCGGTGGAAAATAAGTTCCGCCAAAAAATGGCTGAAGTTCGGGCGTGAGGAAGACATTCATGGGCCAGCCGCCATGCCCGGTCGAGGCCTGCACATAGGTCATGTAAGTGAGATCAACATCGGGCCGTTCTTCGCGATCCACTTTGATGCTAACAAAATGCTTGTTCAGCACCTTGGCCAAATCCTCATTCTCGAAAGACTCGCGCTCCATCACATGACACCAGTGACATGTGGAGTAGCCCACCGAGAGAAAGATGGGCTTGTTCTCGTCGCGCGCCTTTTTGAACGCCGCCTCGCCCCATGGCATCCAGTCCACAGGATTGTGTGCATGTTGCAGCAGGTAGGGCGACTTCTCATGAATCAGGGCGTTGGTGTGCTGGGCTTCGGGCATGGGTGGTCAAGATGGATACGATTCGTCAGTCTGAAAGATATTGCGCAACGGCACGCTCCAGCTTTTGGAGATCGGCTGCGGACAATGTTGCCAGCACATCCAGCAGCCGGGTCTTCGCTATCTGCCGGATGGCGGGGACGACCGCGAAGCCGGTCAGCGTCTGATCTCGCGGTTTCATCCGTCGGATTGCGGAGTGCAGCTTGGAATCAAGTTTAATCGTGGTCGCCACCATATACCTGAATGGTATAATAATGAGGAGGCGCGTCAACCATCTTCAAACTACGATCAAACTCACTTGCCAGCCATCAAGTCCTCGATCTCATCAGCTTCAATCGGCACGTCTTTCATGAGATCAATCGCGCCTTTCTTGGTGATCAGCACATCGTTCTCCAGGCGGATGCCGAGCTTTTCCTCGCGGATGTAAATGCCGGGTTCGACGGTGAAGACCATGCCGGGTTCGATGGGGCGCCAGAGGTCGCCCACGTCATGCACATCAAGCCCCAGATGATGGCTGGTGCCGTGCATGAAGTATTTTTTGAACAGGGGCTTTTCCGGATCCTGCTTCTTCACATCGGAGGCTTTGATCAGTTTGAGCCTGATCAACTGCTCCTCCATGATTTTGCAGACTTCATCCTGATACTCCTTGATGATGACACCCGGTTTGAGCAGGGCAGTGGCAGCCCGGGTGACGTAGAGCACGGCTTCATAGACGGCGCGCTGGCGCTTGGTGAAGCGGCCGTTGATGGGGATGGTGCGGGTGAGATCGGCGTTGTAGTTCGTCTGACGCGCGCCGAAGTCGAGCAGCACCATATCGCCATCCTGACAGATCATGTGATTGGTGACGTAGTGGAGCGCGCAGGCATTCTTGCCGCTGGCGATGATCGGCGGGAAGGCGAAACCTTGTGAACCCTCGCGAATGAACTCGTGAATCATCTCGGCCTCGATCTCGTATTCCATCACGCCGGGCTTCACAAAACGCGCCACGCGGCGGAAGCCGTCGTTAGTGATGCGGATGGCCTCCTTGATGAGATCCACCTCGATCTTGGATTTGACGACGCGCAAGTCATGCATGATCGGCGCCAGCCTTTCCAGGCGATGCAGAGGAAATTCCTCCTGGCAGCGGCGGACGAAGCGAAAGTCGCGGGACTCCACCTCGGCGGTGGCGCGGGCGTGCTCGTTGGTGTTCAGGTAAGCCCGGCGGGACTGGAACATGACCGTGCGAAAGATGCGATCGAATTCGCTGAGCCAGTGGATGGAATGCAAGGGAATGCCGCTGCGGTCGGCGGCCTGCCGTTTGGTCAGTTTCTCACCCTCCCAGATGGACACCTGTTCCGTCGTCTCCCTGATGAAAAGAATCTCGCGCAGCTTCGGATCCGGGGCGTCGGGGAAAAGGATCAGCACGGTCTCCTCCTGATCAACGGCGGTGAGATAGTAGATGTCGCTGTTCTGAACGAAGGGCATCACACCGTCCGCATTGGTCGGATAAATGTCATTGGCGTGAGCGATGACGACCGAGCGCGGCTTGAGCTGTTTGACGAGGAGGGTGCGGTTGCTGACAAAAAATTCCGTAGGCGGCGGGGAGTAGCGCATGACTTGTGGAGAGTCACCAGTCTTAGTGCCAAGTCAACTTTTTATCCGAGACTCAAGATTTTGGACTTTTACCCCGGTCCTCTTCCATCCACTTTTTGACCGCAGGAAGAAAAACCTCGACCGGCAGCGCATAGTTCGTCACGCGATCCACGCGGGCGATGTTCAGGCCGATGGCATGACCCTTAAGGTCAAAGAGCGCGCCGCCCATGTCCTCGGGGCCCAAAGGCATGTCGTGCTGGAGAACTTCCGCAAAATTATCCGTGCGCAATGAGGTGCCGTGGTTTCCGAAATCCCCCCCGCCCCAGTTCAGCATCACCTGTTTCTTGCTCGCCAGCCGCACCTCGCACTCGCCCGGCTTGCCATCGCGTTTATAGCGCAACTTAACAATGTCGCCCACATGGCACTTGGTGATGCTGCGCCTCACATCGGCGGGCGAGTTCACCGGCTTGCCGCTGAACTCCGTCAGCAAATCATCCGCGCACAGCCCGGCTTTTTTTGCGGGTCCGTCCGGTGCCACTTCCTCGATGATGACACCCTCATCGCCTTTTTCAGAAGGCCCAAACCGCACACCCATCACCGCGCCGGAATCGGGAATGGCCCGCCTCTTTGCGCCAAGCACGCCGATGCGCAAATCATTCGCGTGATTCGCCGGGCAGCCCAGCCATTGCCCCATGCCCAGCATATTCGAATCGCCCCAAGACACCGCCGCCAGACCCTTGCGCTCCACTTTGAGCAAGGCCACGCCCAGTTTCTCATCGCGTTTCACCACCCGCGCCTCCGACTGCGAAGCGTCGGAAAACCACACGCGCCAGGTCTTGATCTCGCCCGGTTCATCCACCTTGGTCAAAACATATCCGTCTTCGGAAATCGCGACGCCTAGCTGCGGGCCGTTGTCCCGTTTCTCGCCAATCACCACGGTGCATGCTGAAACGCTGCTCCGTGCCAATGCCGCCGCTTTCAGCGTCTCCGCCCCGTTTGTGCGCTGATCGTCCGGCAGCACGTTCTCCGCGCGCGAGGAAAACCCGGCGACCAAAAAAAATGCGGAAATTAAAATGCGCGTTCTCATGTCATTCGGCAGGCCGCTTCCCCAGCTTCACTTCCATCGTGCGACTGCCAGTGGCCATCTTGATCGCCAGCGTCACCACCTCGCCCACGGTGCGGCTGCGAATGGCCTCGGAGAACTCCGAGGGCGTGCCCAGTTTTTGATTATCAAGCTGCAAGATCACATCGCCGGATTTCAGCCCTGCCTTCATCGCGGGCGACTCCAGCGCGACCTCCTTCACCAGCAATCCGTCATCCGCGCCCTGCGTGCTCAGCCCAATCCACGCGCCATTGCCCTGATCCCAAATGTTCACGGTCTCGCCCTTCTTCATCGCCTCCCAAGAGCGGAGGAACGGTGCCATGCCCACATGTAAATTCTGATCCCGACCGCGCCAGATCTGGCTGTTGATGCCGATGAGTTCGCCCGAGAGATTGAACAGCCCGCCACCTGAATCACCGCCCATCAGCACGCAGTCGCTCTGCAGCATGTTGGAGGAAGTCTTCACCAGCTTGCCCACCCGCAAGACCGGCCCGCGCGCCGCATCCAGTCCGCCCGGATGACCGAGCGCGAAACACCAGTCGCCGATTTTCATCCGCCGCGTCTCCCGGTTGACCGGCGCATAGGGCCATGCTTTCGCCGGCGCGGGAAGCTGCACCATGGCCGCGTCCGTCGAGTTATCCAGCCCCAGTGATTTTGCCTCCACGGTCTTTCCGTCGTGCAGTGTGATCTTTATCCTCTTGTTCGGCAATCCCGTCACATGCCCCGCTGTCAGCACCAGCCCCGCCGGACTCACGATCACCCCGCT
>JAYVZW010000163.1:0-2142 GCA_043783015.1 Verrucomicrobiota bacterium | reverse complement strand
AGTGTTTTCCCGGCCATGTCCGGGGTTCGCACCGCAAAGTCTTCCATCCCGAGGGTGGTCTTGATGTCGCGTATCTTCACCTCGATGTCCCAGCGCTGCTCATAGAGGTCCGCCAGCTCCTGCCCAGTGTGCTTAAGGTCGCTCAACGTGGTGGCGATGATGATGTCGCGCTGCTTGCTGTCGCGTCCCTGACAACGATACTTGACCAGGCGGATGACCTGAATCTAATGAGTCAGAAGGTGCTCTGAGTGTTGAGATGAAGGACTTCGCCAGCCGCAGGCAACTGGATTTATTCACCAACAGGCAGTTCCATGATTCTTTGAACACCAACGCGCAGCACCAGTGGACAGCGCGGCGTTTTACCGTTTTGGTCGAATTACCTTGCTTTTTGTCCCGGCGTCCTGCCAGTTACCGATAGCATCACGGGGGTATAGCTCAGTAGTAGAGCGTCCCGCTTGAGAGAACGGGGAGATAGGAGTTCAATTCTCTTTGCCTCTCTCTTGCCCTTTACGGCAACTGCGTCGTGAAAGCGCCTTCCATCTGCGTGAAATTGCCGCTGTCCAAATCACAAGCGTAGGCACGGAATGTAACTTTCCCGGAGGGCAACGGCTTGCTGTGAAAAGGATTCTCCTGTTCAGAGTAGATCGACTTTTGGTCCCCAGCCGGGGTTTCATACTGCCAGCCAAGGCGCTGTTCAAAGGCGCGGGCATGCAGCTTGTCCTGTAACTTGCTCTTGATAATCCGGCGTTGGGCCAGCCCCAGCCAAGTCTCCTCCCCACCCTCCGGCTGACAGGAAATGGCGATGGCGTCCGCGTTGCGCCGGGAAGGCAATTCCATCGCCCACCCTTCGAGCAGCACGCCGTGCGTCTCCAGTCGGCCGTTCTTCAACTCGCCCAGCGCCAGCAATTTATTAAAGGGCGCGTCCTGGACCCGCTCGCTTCGCAGGGTCAGTACGTGGAGGCAGCCCATACTTTCCAGCCGATCAAAGGATTGCAGCAATAGCCGACCCTGGCCTGGCATCACCCAATCGAGATTTACCGGGTCTGGGGCCACATGCCTCATCATGATGGCTGCGGTCATGATTCGATTCTGATGAAAATCGCGTTCACCGGCGCGCAATCCCTGGATAAATCCAATGATATGAGCATAAGCGATGAAGACGAGCCAGCAGGCGCGCACCCATTGCCATATTCTGCCATTTGCGCCCGCAAGAATGCCCATCAGTCCAATGTGAAACCAGATGATGTAAGCGGGATAACGGCTTTGAAATGGATCGGAGATTACCATGCCCGTGCGTCCCAAAGCGATGGCGGCAGCGTTGGCTAATCCCCAAAGCGAAAGCAAGAGAAACGGAAAAATCATCCTGTCATGCCGCGCCCAATCGCGCCGCACAAAAGTGAGGAGCGCGACCGCAAACAAGATCAGTGAAATCACTCCCACCACCGGCCCGATGGCGTGGGTCAGATGGATGCGCAACTCTCGATCCCACGCGGCCCAGCCATCCGCGAAAGGGGCTCCCAGCACCGAAAGAAAAAAGCGCACCAAGGCTCCGGGGTCCGTCAAAACATGAGAGAGCAACGATGTTCCGGGTGCCTGGGTGCCCTCCGCATAACCAGAAAAATAGAATGCTGCGGTGACCACAAAAAGCCCGAGCCAGATAGTGAAGGCAATGACGGACTGACGACGTCCGTGACATCCTGACCACGCCTCGCGCACAAGATATAAAAGCCCCAAGAGCCACGCTAACCAGCCGTTGATGAACGAGTGTGCCGCGATCGTGGCGCACAAAGCTCCTGCGACAGAGCGAAGCACCAGCGGCCACGCCGTCTCAAATACCAGCACTACTGCGACGGTGGCCAAGACAACTGCCGCGTAACAAATTTGCACGCCGAAGGTCCAGTTCATCCATTGCTGGGGAGACAGAATCATGGCGCAGGCGAGCACTGCCATGAACCATGAATACGCAATGCCCCGACGGTGCAGCCCGCGAAACAAACCGATCACGCACGTCGCAGTGCCAAGCGCCAGCAGGACGCAAAGCAACGACTCGATGCGAAGATTCCACTTTGTGAAGGCAATCAGAAAAAACTCCGCAAGTGTGGAGACGACATAACGGCTGTCATTCCCTTGCGAATAGACCGC
>JAYVZW010000162.1:0-6479 GCA_043783015.1 Verrucomicrobiota bacterium | reverse complement strand
AGGCGCGGCAGCTTTGTCACGGCATCACGTTTTTGGAATCAACCCCCGGCGAATACATCCGGCTGCACCATCTGCTCATCGCCGCCATCGAATCCTGCACGCACATCGAGGAGGTCATGTCCATTGATGAAGCCTGGTGCCAGCTCACGGGCCGACAGCGCGAACGCGCGAATGCGGAAAATCTCTCGCGGGAAATGAAAGCCGCCATCGCGCGCGTCGCGGAAGCAGAATCACCTGCCAAGAAACATCCCATCAGCGCCGCCGCCACCCTGACCTGCTCCATTGGCATCGCGCCCAATCGCCAGCTCGCGAAGCTCGCCTCCGACATGGAGAAGCCCGACGGCCTCGTCTTCATTGATCAAAGCGATCTCCCACACAAACTTCATCCGCTGAAGCTGCGCGACTTCTGCGGCATCGGCGCCAACATGGAACTCCGTCTGCGCGCGCACGGCATCCGCACCGTCGAGCAGCTCTGCGCTGCCACGGAAAAAGAATTGCGCCACGCATGGGGCAGCATTGAAGGCGCGCGCTTTCACCGCTGGCTCCGGGGCGAGGAGGTGCCCGCCCTGCCCGTGCAAAAGCGCGTCATCGGCCACTCCCATGTGCTCCCGCCGGAACTGCGCAGCGACCACGGCGCGCGCGCCGTCTGCCACCGCCTCATCCAGAAAGCCGCGATGCGCCTGCGCAAGGCCCGCTACTTCGCCGGTGGCCTCCACCTCAGCGTGCGCGGGCAGGAGACGCGCTGGAGCGACGACATCACCTTTGCGGAAACGCAGGACACGCTGGAATTTCTTCACGCGCTTGATCTCCTCTGGCAGCGGCGCGACTGCCCTGACGAGCCCACCAAAGTGGGCGTCACTTTCTTCCATATCCGCATGGCGCAAGCCACCACGCCCATGTTTGAAACCCTGCGCCGCGATCACACCGCCCTCTGCGCCGCGATGGACAAAGTGAACCTTGGCTTTGGCAGCAACAAAGTTTATTTCGGCGGTGCCCACGGCGCCCTGGCCTACACGCCCATGCGCATCGCCTTCACGCGAATCCCTGATCCGGAGACGGAGGGGTGAAGACAAAATTGTCGTGCTTAATGGAGGGAACTTGAGGCGGTTCAGACGGAGGAATTTGTTCGTGAAGCGCGAAGAGCAATCGAATCGGGGTGAAGTGGCGGTCCTACGCGGTAGGGGTGTTGTTTGGCGTGGGGATTTTAGGGGTGCGTTTGACAAATGGGTTTATATTTGCGCCAGACGTGTTCCTGAAGTCGGCAGATTTCTTGCCTCTCCAACTGAATTAAGCTAAACTATGTCTGATGAAACTTCGCCTCGATCTGCTCAAGCACCTGACCACAGAGGACGTTATGGAAGAGGCGGTGGCGACGGTTCACCGTTTCAAGTCCGAGCCGCTTTTCTCGAAAACTGGAACTGGCAGTCTGTCGTCAGCATCAACCGAGGAGCGTGCGCGCGAGGAGGCGCACAGCATGGAATTAATTCAGAGGCTGGAGCGGCGTGCGAGGCAATCTGGGCTGCAAGGCACGAAAGCCAAATGACGCTGGCGGAGGCGTTTGACACACTCCGTGAGTTTCATAAGAAAGCTCCGTTCTTGTTCTTCAATGGCAACACTTTCGCGGCCATCGGGCGAGAGTTGAGTTATGTCATTTTCGGTGACATTCCAATGTCCCGTAAGCGGGAAGTGGGTTCGGCCGTGGGCCACTACATCGCGGGCGTGTTGGATCGGGAGGCAATGGCGCAGATTGTGGAAGACCTTTGCGCAGGGGCGGAACTGGTGCCGGGCACGCATGTTAAGACTTTGCGCGGCTCGGCACACGGGGTGGTGGTTCAGGTGCTCGATGACGGGCGCATTGTCTGGCGCACTGATGGCGGGACGGAACTGACGGCGCTACCGGAGACTTTGACTTTGGAAAGAAACACGGATTAGGGAACGCAAGAGCACTCCATTTGTAGAGCATTTTTGACTCGCATACACAGCGCGCACAGCGCAGAAATCAACTCTTTTCGGGCGCTTGCTCTCCTTTCTTGTGGGGTTGGCATTGAGTTGCGGCATATTCTGGATGTTCGTGAGGCGCAATTATTCCGTGAATGGAGTTTAGCAGACTATTAATCATCAAGCGGTGACCCGGTGAAGCTTGCGTGACGTAAGGTTGCCGAGTTGAAAAGGACGTGTCTCGGCATTGCAACAATAGAACCTATCCCAGAACCCGGTTGGCCCATGTAAACAATGAATAACTAAAATCAGTTTCACCCAGGCACTTTGGGATTGATGCGGCGAATTCAGTTGACTGCATGGGCGCAATTTTTTGGTTTTGGGATAGGTTCTACCCAGCATTCATTCATTCATCTGTGAATTCCGGTGAACTGAATCTCACTCCAGCCCCGCCTCAGCCAACCGGTCGTGGATTTCGCTGGCCTTGAGTTTTTCGACCATGTCATTGATTCGGCCTTCCATGAATTGATCAAGGTTATAGAGTGTGACCTCGATGCGGTGGTCGGTGATGCGATTCTGGGGGTAGTTGTAGGTGCGGATTTTTTCCTCGCGTCCGCCGCCGCCGATGAGGGCGCGGCGATGGGCGGAGTATTTCGCGGCTTCTTCCTGCTGCTTTTTTTCGAGCAGTCGGGAGCGCATGATGGTGAGGCCCTTTTCCTTGTTCTTAATCTGGCTCCGACCGTCCTGGCAGCGGACGATCATGCCGGTGGGAATGTGCAGGATCTGCACGGCGGAGTCGGTGGTGTTCACGCCCTGCCCCCCCGCGCCGGACGAGCGGCAGACTTCGATGCGGATTTCTTCGGGCTTGAGATGGAAGTCCACTTCCTCCGCTTCGGGCAGGGCGGCGACGGTGGCGGCGGAGGTGTGGATGCGGCCTTGGGCCTCGGTGGCGGGCACGCGCTGCACACGATGGACGCCGCTCTCGTATTTCAAGGTGCTGAAGACATCTTCGCCGCTGACTTTGAAGACGACTTCCTTGAACCCGCCCATTTCGGAGGGGCTGGATTCCAGCGGTTCGATCTTCCAGCCGCGCGTTTCCGCGTAGCGGTTATACATGCGGTAGAGATCGCCGGCGAAGAGCGCGGCCTCGTCGCCGCCGGTGCCAGCGCGGATTTCCATGATCACATCGCGACCTTCCAGCGGATCGGCCGGGAGGATGGCGAGCTGGACGGCAGCTTCGAGATCGGCGAGTTGCTTTTGCAGGGCGGGGAGTTCTTCCGCGGCCATCGCGGCGAATTCTTCGTCGCCGGATTTCATCAGGGTCTGGTTGTCGGCGATTTGATTCTGGATGCGCCCAAATTCGTCCCAAGATTTCAAAAGCGAGTCGAGCTGGCGATGCTCGCGCAACAGTTCCCCGGCCTTGCGATTGTCGTCATAAAAATCGGGTGAGGACATGCAGGCTTCCAGCTCGGCAAAGCGGACCTTCTTTTTCTCGATGATGGGGGAATAGTCCATTTTAGAGATGGCAGATTGCAGATAGAAGATAGGAAATAAAAAAACGGTGCCGCGCAGGAGGGCGCGAACACCGTTTGTGGTGAAAATCAGGAAAGAAAAGCTAGGCGGATGCCGCTTCTGCTTTCGGCTTGGCACGGCGCGTGGAACTGGTGGAGCCGTAGCGTTGGGCGAATTTATCAATTCGGCCTGCAGTATCCACAAAGCGCTGTTCTCCCGTGTAGAAGGGATGGCAGGCGGCACAGATGCCGATGCGGATGGCTTTCACCGTGCTGCGGGTATTATAAACCGTGCCGCAAGTGCAGGTGATGGTGGTGTCGTGGGTTTCGGGATGGATTCCTTCTTTCATGGAAATCGAATGAGATTGGGCATTCGTGCGCGGGGCGCGTTCGGGAGCACGAATAGTAGAGGGGTGATTGAATGGGTCAAGATGTTTTTCCAGATTGACTGGTGAGAAGGTGCATCGGTGGAATAACCCGATTTCGGAGAAAACAAATTGATATTATCCACAATTGCCATAAATTATTAGATTCCATCATGACTTTATCAGCAACCATTCGTTCTACGGCGTTGTGGCTGGCCTTGGCCTCTCCGGGTCTTGGCCTGAATATTGTCATGGACTACAGCAACGATGCGGCCAACGGCAATTTTTTTGGTTTGCGGCCCGTGGCCAAGGCTGCGGTTGATGCTGCTGCGGCTGACTTGAGCGCTTTGTTAAGCCCGACAAATCTGTCTGCCATCAGTCCCTCGGGGTCGCCGAACGTAAATTTGATCACTGGCACCAACTTAAGCACATCGGTGAGCGCCAATTGGGATTTGTTCTATAACAATCCATCTTCTAATGCGAGCACTGCGGTCGCCAGCCCAAACTTGCCGGCAAATGCAGTCACAGTTTATGTCGGCATGATGGGGCTTGGAGGCGCGCTGGGGGAGGGGTCTGCCGCCAATGCTTCCCTTATTTTGTCAGCGAGCGGGTTTGGCTCCCAACTTGCGGGAGCCATGAGCAATCTGCAATCGACTTCCAACTCTTACATGGGGCGCGGAGGCGGTCCCAGCATCGGCACTTTGACTGGCAGCCTGACACTGGGTGCCAATACGGCTGGATACTCGCTGAGCTATGGGGCATCCATTGCCAGTCTGTCTATTTCCAATGATACGGACAACAACGGCATCACCGACAGTCTAGGCACCCTTGATGCCTTCTGGCATTACAACCACACGACCAGTGTTGCCGCTGGTAAGTTCGATCTTTATTCCTTAGCGCTTCACGAGATGTTGCACGGGCTTGGCATGGGGGCATCGAACAACTGGACCAATCTCTCCAGCGGAACCACCTGGCTGGGGACTAATGCAAAAACATTGAATGGAGGGTCTGGCGCGGGGATGCTGGACTTGGACGGCGCGCACCTGGCGCTCGGCCTCATGAGCACGAATATTTACACCGGACTGACACAGCAGGTGGCCATGAGCAGTGCGCAATTCTCGGGTTCCCGCAATCAACTCACCCAAATGGACGTCGCGTTCCTTAAAGACATTGGCTATCAAGTCGCCGCCGTGCCCGAGCCGGGAGCAGTTGTATTGATCATAAGCGCCTCGTTGCTGCATGTGCTGGGTCGCAGACGGATTCAAGTGAACGGATGACAAGCCGGCGAACTTGGGGCAGCATGACTGCATGATGCGCCGACTAATTTGCCGCTGGATTTTTCCGATGCTTGGATGCGCTACGGGCATGGCCCGGGCGGGTGTCGAAAAGGTGGAGTTCGATGGCGCGGTCTATCTTTTGTATCGTCTCGACCGGCCCCGGTTTTCTGAGCTGGAACTCGTCTGGCTGGGCAAGGAGGGAAAACCCTTGGGTGACTTCAACGCCTTGCAAAAACAAACCACGGAAGCTGGCAGGCAAATAGTGTTTGCCATGAACGCAGGCATTTACGCACGAGGGCCGAAGCCCTTGGGCCTGACTGTCAGCGCTGGCAAGGAATTGGTGCCGCTGAATTTGCAGAACGGCGAGGGCAATTTTTATCTCAAGCCCGGCGGCGTATTTTATCTGGATGACAAACACGGCGCATGCGTCATGGAGACTGCGGAGTTTTCCAAAAGCGGCATCAAGCCGAGGCTGGCCACGCAATCCGGCCCGCTGCTGCTGAGGAAAGGCGTCATTCATCCTTTGTTCAAAGTCGGCTCTCCGAACAAACGTTTACGCAACGGCGTCGGCGTCAGATCAAAAGACGGACAGATCATTTTCGTCATCAATGATCGCGACGATCGCGAGCGGGGTCGCGTAAACTTTCATCAGTTCGCGTCATTCTTTTTTCATCTGGGTTGCAAGGATGCGCTCTATCTCGATGGCGATATCTCCGACATGACCGTGGAGCCGGGCAAGGACTGGAGGCCGACGCCAAACACCTTTGCGGCGATGTTTCTTATCGCCCGCTAAGTTTTGACCGCAGCGAATCTTAGCAGAGCCGCATGTTACAAAAACTTCACCAAGTCACGCACGGCTGATGCCGGAACGGTCGTAAGCTACGCCTGGAAAAAATTTATGAACGTCCTGATTGTAACCGATACTTGCCAGCCGGATATCAATGGCGTGGCGCGCACGCTGGAGGCACTCGCGCGAGGGCTGGCAGCGCGCGAATCCGTAAGAGGACTTTCCTGGGACTCGATCATCGCGCAGTTTGATTGTGAAGCATTCCTATGAAAAGAAAACTCCGATTCAAAACCATCTTTATCTCCGACGTGCATCTCGGCGCGCCGGAATGCAAGGCCGATCAGGCCGCGCACTTCCTCCGCAATTCGCACTGCCAAAAACTGGTGTTGAACGGCGACATCATTGATGCCTGGGCATTGCGACGCGGCGGCAAATGGAGCAAGCCTCACACTCACTTCATCCGCACCATTTTGAAGAAAATGGAGAAGGAAGACACACAGGTTATCTACACCCGCGGCAACCACGATGATGTGCTCTCGCGCTTCCTTCCCATGAGCTTCGACAATCTAAGCATTGTGGAGGACCACATTCACGAGTCGCC
>JAYVZW010000161.1:0-6484 GCA_043783015.1 Verrucomicrobiota bacterium | reverse complement strand
CTCATCCGCCTCGGCTGGGTCCGCGTGGGTGTCCAACGCCACCAGAACGAGGCCAAGGTTTTGTCCAGCGGACCCGGCACCATCCTTGGGGAAATCGGATTGCTGGGATTTTCAATGCAAGATGTCCGCAAGACCGTTGAAGAAGCGGACAAGGCGATTAAGACCGCGCTTGATCTTGCGGAAGGCGACTTAACGGGCGCGCTGCCCCCAGGCGTCCGCACAGCCACCTGCTCGGCGCTGAATCATTTGGAACTGGCACGCCTCAGCCGCGCGGATTTCTTATCGATGATCCGCGAGTTTCCCATTCTCCGGCGACGTCTTGTTGAACAATCGCTGGCCCGGCTTCGGGAAAATGAAGAGAGCAACCCCTTGCTCCGCGAGTATGTCGATCAAGGTCTCTATGAAGGCCGGAGCCTGTTGGTGCTCGACCTGGATCTCTGCACCCGATGCGACGAATGCACCAAGGGTTGTGTTCAGCAGCACGGAACCGAATCGCATGGCGTCCCGATCACGCGCCTGCTTCGGGATGGGCTGCGGTTCGATAAGTATCTAATTGGCACTGCCTGCCGGTCCTGCGCGGATCCTCATTGCATGGTCGGCTGTCCGGTGGACTCAATCCATCGCGGCAAACACCTCCAGATCGTGATCGAGGATCACTGCGTCGGCTGCGGCCTGTGTGCCTCCAACTGTCCCTACGGCAACATTTTCATGGTTCCGAACCAGCATGGGGGCATTGCCCCGCCCGACCCGGAGCATACCGGCCAGACCGTCAGGGTAGCTCAGCCCAAGGCTGCCACATGCGATCTCTGCGATGCCCATGGCAACCTATCCGCGCCGGAACCCCGGTGCGTATCTGCATGTCCCCACGACGCGGCCTTCCGAATGACGGGGGAGGAACTGCTTCACCGGGTGATGGAAGGCGCATCAAAGAAGGGGTAAGTCAGTTTGTGGTTATGCGCGAAAGTCGGGCGCATTAGAGTCTTTCATGCACTTTTAAAGCCACGCGGAGAGGCGGGGTGAAACCCCGTTTGGGTTCAGGACGGTTTTATTTGCAGTCACATGGTTGGCGGTCATGGCATCCGATTAGTGTCTGGAGTCAAGGTGCATGTCCGCCAACCGCGCTGCGAATTCACTTGCTGTCGAGTTCACCAACAAAACATCCGGCGGGAGGGCGTGGAACAACCCAATCGGCTGCTGCGAATCGGTGACAACCAAGACCAATGTCGCAGGCTGTTTGCTTTGACCGGCGTTGCGAAGCAACTCGGCGGCATCCATCAGGCTCTCACCCCGGCGCTGAACGCGAATCAGGACGGAGCACTCACCCGGAGCAGTCTTCAGAATCGCGTCAATGCCGCGATTGCGCTGAACGGGGACAATCGGCACGCCATGCAGAAAAGCCAAAGCCTCTTCGTCGGACTGGACATAGGATTCGCGGCCCTTGCGAAGCAACTCGGATGTGGTCTTGAAAGGCTGCTCCAATCGTTGCCTCGCCAACTGAACCGCTTCACTGGCAACATCCACGCCGAACGAGTTGCGCCCGAGCAGTTCCGCCGCAACCAGCGTCGTGCCACTGCCGCAAAACGGATCGAGCACCAAATCGCCCGGACGAGTCACCAGTGACATGACGCGTTCGAGCAAGAGGATGGGTTTTTGTGTCGGATAGCCGACACGCTCCCTGGCCTTTGGATTGAGAAACGGAATGTCCCAAACATCGGCGATAGGCACACCTTTCTTATGGCCGTCGCTCACGACGTTGCCGTCGTCGTCGCGGGCATACACAGACTTGCCGTGCCGATCACGTTGCCGACGCTGGAGAATCTGATCCACGTTCGTCGAAGGCGAGTATGCGTCGAAGATTTGGTGGTATTGGTAAGCGTCGGTCTTGCTGTAGAAGAAAATCGTCTGGTGCGAAGGCAGTGGATTGCGTTGCGAGTTCGACCATCGGCGGTAGTGCCAGATGATTTCAGAGCGAAACATCGCCTCACCAAATACTTCGTCGAGCAGACAGCGGATATGGTGCGAGGCATTCGTGTCGCAGTGAAAAAAAAGCGACCCGGTCGTTTTTAGGACGCGGCGAAACAGCTCCAGGCGAACGCGCAGAAACTCGATGTATTCCACGCGAGATTTCCATTCATCGCTAAACTCGAACTTGGTCGTGCGATCACGGGTGACGAGCGAGTGCGTTTTCTGCGTAAAGAAAGGCGGATCTACATATACCAAGTCCACGGACTCAGCCGCCAAACCACTCACCACCACCAGACAATCGCCATGACGGACTTCACCTGCCATTTTGCACCGTCCTTTCTGCCGCCAATTCCTTCAAGATTCCGAGCAAGTCCACGTTCGTGCGTCGCTTCACGTAAGCCCAAGCCGCATCGGCGTAGTGATACTCGCCCTGCACGCTCTTATAGAGACTTTCCAATGTTTTCTGGATACGAATGGCTTGATCGCGATTCGGGTAATAGAACATCACGCGCACGGGCTTGTAACCCGCATCGCGAACCGCCTGCATCCGCGTATGCTCCTTGGTGATGTGGTCGCCATCCGTCGTTGCGTCGCGCCACTTGATTTCCAAAGCGTCGTTTCCGACAAGGCAATCCACTCCGAAAAGTTTTGGCTTTTTGCCGTGGGTATTCGGAACGCGAACTGAACCGGAGTCGGGGAACTTAGCCTTGAAGCAGAGCTTCGCCGCCTCTTCGAGAAACGAGCCGGCATACTTGTAGAGAAACCGTCCCTTGTTCTGGTAAACGTCAATCAGCTTCTCTTCATCCTTGCTGATGCCAAGCACTTCGTAAATGAGGACGTGCGACCGGTCATCCTGCTCCATGTCCGCCACGCGCGCGTCAATGTTGCGCTTCAACTCGGTGGCATAACGGTCGGCCAGTGCTCGAATTTCGTCTTTCATAGACACATGCTATCACCCGAATCGGATGCCGAATAACCCGCCATCCTCAGTCGCATCGGTGAGTCGCGTTGGAAGAATGTATCGCTGCAAATCAAAGTTCGCGTTTGTTTCCTTGAATGCATCGTCCGAATTCATTGTGACGATGTATTGGAAACCAAGTTCCTCTGCGGTCTTCGCGCCCACCTCCAACGCCTTCGCGACCTGCCGCCCATCAACACCGTCGAAGAGATGACTGTCGTGAACCAAGAAGCCCGGGCCAATCTTTCGCTTCGTGCAAAGACGCATGAGCATCATGTCGAAACAGAAAATCTGCATGTTCTTGATGCCCTTGCTCCGTGAGCCTTGGATGTTGAACTGGAAAACCGGCCCGTTGTCCGTGTCCACGACTCGAAGGCTGCCAGCAGATTCATAAAGCCGATTGGACGTCTCCTCGAATGCGAGAATGGCATCGTCGAGCAATTGTTTCTGCTCACGAAAGTCCTGGCGAAGCCGCAGCAACAGCCGATTGCGTTCGATTTCCAATTCAGTCTTTGTTCCCTCCAACTGTTCAGCCGCGGCATATCTCTGGCGAAGGGCTTCGACTTCGGCTTCACGACGATTCAATTCACCCTGCAACCGGGAGAAGTGCTGGAGCGCGCCGTGGGTTTGCAGCAAGCCCATGATTTCCGCCCGCCGTTCATCAAGTTGATGTTTCTGCTGGTCGCGCCCGGCGATACGCCGCTGCGCGGCGGTCACTTCACCTCCGAGGTAGTCTCTGCGGTTTTGCACGACCGAGTCGTGGAACGCCCTTACCTCGTCAAAGCGGCGAACGACAGCGTCGGGCAGCGCTACGCCGACTTCCGCATACAACGAATTCAGGTCGGAAATGGGCGGAGGCGACTCGGCTTTCAGCGACTCCTCCAAATCAATGATGAGCCGTTTGTCCAACGTGTTGGCGTCTGCAAGTTCGCTGATTTCTTTCGTGTTTCTCGACGCTTCACCCTCAAGCGATTCGTATTCTGGGAGCACCCGAAAGCTTTGCAGACGTTCACGCAGTTGGCGAGTAGCCGCCTCCGCAACGGTCAATTGCGTGCGGAGTTCTGCGACCGTGCCGATAACCGTGCCGAAAGCGCCAGCGCCAGCGGCCTTCGCCAGTTCGCGCAGCGTTCTCTCGCGTTCACGAACCTTGTGCCAATCGCGCGCGATGCTCCAATCAAGACCGAGCAAATACATCAACGCCATCTGCTGGTCGCCGAGTTGTTGCATGTCCGCCTGCTTCTCAGGCGTGGTGAATGCGTTGGCGGTCTGGCGTCGCACGAAATAGGCGAAGAGCGAACGGAAAGTCGGAGAGGTCGCATCCTTGTCTTCCTGTTCTTCGGCTGAAAGTCCGAAGACGAGCGTTCCCAATACTGTTCTCCAGTCAGTGTTCGAGAGCACCGGCGCGCGAGCGCCAGCAGGCGCAATCGGCCACGCTGACGTATCCTCGGCCCTGACGGTAATCTTAGACCCTGACTTGCCACTCCGCTCTACGCTGACTTTCTGACCCGCGACGTCGAACTCCATACCAAAGCGGGAAGATTCGAGCGCTTCGGTTCGGAACAACGACTTTGGATCGGCATTCCCACCGAGCAGAAAGTGAAGCATCTCGACGAAGCTGCTCTTGCCAGCGCGGTTTCGAGTCTGTCTGTCACTTGCCCCTTGACTCTTTTCCGCAAGAATTACGTTCAGTCCGCTGCGAAAGCTTAACGGCTTGAACGTCGCCAAATCACTGTAAACGCGGCGAATCATAGGCGCTGCTTGGTAATGCGACCTTGATTCAGGCCGATAGCGTTAAGCGCGAAAAGCAAATCCAGCGCGAGAATGAACCAGTCGTAGGTCAGAGTCGGCGAGGCTGCTCGAACGCGATACGTCCTCTGAATTTCATCCCACAGCCGAGATACCGTCTTCGGCTCTTCGAGCCGACGCAAAACTTCAGCGCCAACCGCCAGAAGCGCGCGATTTTGGTGAAGGCGTTTTGTGGGCAGAATCATGAGTTTGTCCCCATGCGGGGTGCTTCAAAGATTTCGCACTGCTCAAAGAAGAAAGCGAGCACGGCCAAGACTGCCACTTGGAGACCTGACGATGACGCCCAAGTCCCGCCTGCCCATGTGTGCAATTCGTGGAAGACCGCATCTGGTCCAATCTTGGGAGACTGGTCGCGCAGTTCGATGTATCTGGAACGAAACACACCCGCCAAACGGTCGCCATAAAGCGGATCGTGCCATCGGTCGAAAAACTTTTCAACAAGCTCCGCTCGTTCCATTCCGGCCTTCAGCAAAGTTGCCACGTTCGGTGAAAGACCGTTGGCCTCAATCTTCCCAGTCGGAACTGGGCGCGGTATCTCGCCTGTTGGCGGGTGAGCTTGCGCTATGTGATGAAGCACCCACTCAAGCTCCGCAACGCTCAGACTTCGCTTCGCGGCATCTGTCGGCGCAATACCGAACCACGACTGCAAAGCGTCCAGTGGTATGCGACTAAGGCGTTGGCGAAGTTCCTCCAAGCTCCAGTGCGTCACTTTGAGTGGAGAATGCTGTTGCTCCAGTTCAAGCAGCTTTGCGATAATATCGTGCGACAAGCCATCATGTGCGTTGTGGACGAACACCCACTTGTCGAAATACTGCCGCCAGTGCGACAACGCTCCGGCAAAATCCTCGTCAATCTTGGCGATGGATTTCGCCGCCGCCATTTCATTCGGGGCGTAAACTTGGAACAGCGTGCGTTCGGACTTGAGATAGCCATCGTTCTTTCGGTCGCCAGCCTTGCCCCAAGGCCGACAAGGAATGAAGTCAGCCGGGTGAGCTTTTCCCATCAACTGCTCAAAGAGCGTCTGGAACGCGTCGCCTTTCGCCATGAGGAAGGCGACTTGGAACTCGAGTTCGTAGTATGCTCTTGTGATGTTGTCCATGCGTTTGCAAGATTACTAATTCGACGGTGCGACCGCCATTCAGATTCTCAGATGGTGGTATCTACGCCTTCGCGTAAACCTCCGCGCCTTTTTCCACAAACTCTTTGGACTTTTCTTCCATCCCCTTTTTCAGCGCCTCCTCTTCGGCGATGCCCTGTTCGGCGGCGTATTTGCGGACGTCTTTGGTGATTTTAATCGAGCAGACATGCGTGTGGTTGCCGGGGTCAGTCTGTGAAGTTCGCTCGTTTTTCAAGTGATCGCTCATCCACATGCGCTTCACTTTACATGGCGGCGATGTTGTGGCGAGCGCCTTATCGCTGCTTGTTAAAACACCGGATACTCGCGCATCCGAAAGGGAGCAGTCGCGATGGACAGATGATGCAGGATGCCTTCCATGAAAATACGAACGCACAGCAAAGTTTGGGGGCAGTCTGTGAATCTCGCTCATTTTTTCAGAGCAGCGAGGAAGGCGGCTGATGCTTCCGGCGAAACCTCAGCATTCCAGCAGTGGCTTACTCCACTCACCGCCCGGGCGGCACTCGGCGCGGGGTCGGCGGCGGGACTGCCTTCTGGTCGGGATATTTTTTCGTCGAGGGCCAGAGCAGCCGCCACGGCTGGCGCTTGAGGGTGTCGGTCATCTCGCGCGCGTTGGTCGT
>JAYVZW010000160.1:0-2147 GCA_043783015.1 Verrucomicrobiota bacterium | reverse complement strand
AGGGCGCAGGGCACGGCGGCAGCCATCCTCATCTGGCGCATGAATTTGCCATGGCGCTGGCGGAGAATCGCGAACCATTTCCGAATGCGAAACAATCTGCGAACTGGACTTGCACCGGCATTCTGGCGCATCAAAGCGCACTCGAGGGTGGCGCGCTCAAGACGCTGCCGCCGGAAACACTGTCTTGACCTCTCCCGCCGCGGGGCATTGGAGAAATAGCAGTCGTTCAAGTTTTCGATGGGGATGATTTCGAATTTCTGTTTCAGACGAGATGTTGCTTCTTGTCCGGGGGGCAGCTATTCTGGCAAGCTACAGTCATCACCCGATGCCGCTTTTAACCATTCTCTGCTCAAATTGTCAGCGAAACATTGAGGTCGAACTCACCTCTCTGGCGCACAATTCCAGCTGCCCTCATTGCGGCAAAGCCCTGGCCAAAGCGCCGGAGCCGGTGCCTGATCCACGTCTGGTGGTGCTGGAACATGTCAGGGATCGCATCCGGCGCGATCCCAAGAAACCAACACCGCGCCGCCGCCGACTGCTCTCGCCCGATCCGGAGGATGAGGAGCTGAAACCGGAAACAGCCACCCCTGAACCACAACCCTACGAACCGCAGGTCATGAATGATGATGTGCATGAGCGCATGTTGTTTGATCCGGAGGTGCAGGTTCGCATCAAATGGCTGCGCTGGGGCGGTGGCATTCTCGCCGGACTGCTGCTGTTCACGATCGTCGCCGATAGAATGAAATGGTGGACAAGTGTATCGCAATATTTTGCCGGGCTGACGGAAAGGGTATTGCGGACTGCGGAAAGTTATCGATCCGCTTCCGATGCCAATAAGAATGATCCATACAGTTTGCCCAAGGCGAAGCCGGTCGCGAAAACGTCGGCGGATTCCAAAGTGGCATCAGTCAAGATCAACTCTGACGGATTGCAGTTTTCGTCCAATGATTTAACGCCGAAAACCAATCAGGCGGCCGCGCTGAAAGCCGTGGAATCATTCCTGAAAGCCCCTTCGTTGCAGGAACGAGTCAAGTATGTCCGTCAGCAAGAATTGTGGGGGCCGAGAATGCGGGAGTATTATGTGCGTTATGGCGATGGTCCGGTGCGGTTTGACCGGGTGGAGGCACCGGATAACGCGGCGCAGTCGGAGACGGATTTTACTTTCTCAGTTGTGCTGCAGGATGGTCAGCGACGCAGCATCAAGGCTGGCAAATCAAACACCGGCGACTTCCTCGTGGACTGGGCCAGCTTTGTCATCTACAGCGAAATGGACTGGGATAAGTTTCGCAGCCGTCGGCCAATGGATCTGATAACTTTCCGTGTTCTGGCCATGCCATCGGATTACTTCAAAAACGGTTTCAGTGACTCCAAGAATCTGATCTGCCTGAAGCTGGCCAATCCGCTCAACTCAGCCAAGCCTCCGCTCTACGCTTATGCGGACCGGAACGGCGCCGTCGGCCGCTCGCTGTCTTTTATCTTGCAGACCTATTCGGGTAAGGCCGTTCCGCTGATCCTGAGATTAAAATATCCCTCCCAGTCAGACCAGGAAAACCAAGTGCTCATCGGTGAGTTTGTCGGTGAGGGCTGGGTCGCGAGATCGTGGTAAACAACACAGGCTCATGCCGTGCGTGAAAGCGAGATGAGAATCTCCAATCCACCGCCTTCGCGGTTGTGCGCGGCGACCGTTCCGCGGCAGGCTGTGATACATGTCTTTACGATGGCCAGCCCTAGTCCGGCACCGCCCGTGTCCCGCTCGCGCGAAGTGTCGGGGCGAAAGAAGGCGTCGAAAATTTGCGGCAACACGGATGACGGAACGCCCGGGCCCCGGTCAGAGATTCTGAGTTCAATTCTTTCGCCTTGAATGAGTGCCGCAATGGAGATGGGGCCGTCGGCACTGGCATAGCGAACGGCATTGCGCAGCACGTTGGCGATGGCGCGGGAGAGAAGCTTGCTGTCACCGAGCACCTGGATATGACCGGGCACATCGACTTCAAGATTCACCTCATCCAGCGACTCACGCTTAATGACTTGTTGCACGATTTCAGCCAGCTTCAGCGAATCCAACGGTGCGTCCGGGCTCCGCAAACCTGCCTTGGAGAAAGAAAGCAAATCGTTGACCAGCTCGCGCATTTCCCGCACTTCCTCCT
>JAYVZW010000159.1:0-2147 GCA_043783015.1 Verrucomicrobiota bacterium | reverse complement strand
GGGATGGCGCTGGCCTGCATGGGGAGGAACTTGAGCAGCGCATTCCTGGCGATCTCCATACCCTCGATGTGCTCCCCTCGATAATTTTGGCCGGTGCGGATTTCTTCAAACGTTTGGAAGGCTGGCGACATCCTGCCGCGCATGAATTTCCGCGAATCATGGAATGCCTCCACTATGTCCGTGACCACGTTGCGCATGGAATAGCGACGGTTCTTATATACCACGGCAAAAGGTTCATCCGTCTTGGTGTCGCCATTGTTGAGCAACCCGTTGATGACGCGGGCGGCTCCGTAGGTGATGACGGCAAGTGCAATGTAGGTCTTCATTGCCTCGCGTCCGTGCTTGGCTCCCAGTGCGCCCTGCATGGCGTTGCCGGTGAACTTGGCCCGAGCCTCAAGAAAGTCGGGCGCGAGTAATGCGGCTTGAAGCATGGCCTGGAATCCACGGCTACGGCCCATGTCGTGATAATTCAGTTCACCATAGGCGGCGTTGACCTGCTTGGCGGTGATGTAGGCCACGTCGTCCTCAGTGACTTTCCCTCCTTGAATGTCCTTGGCGTAAGTGCGTTTATTGCGCTCAAATGCCTCCTTGAAAGTTTTCAGCTTCATGGCCGGAATCATCTGATGGAAAAGGAAATCAGACTGCCACTTGATGATCGGGCCGATGCCGGGTATGCGATGAAGCAAGGGGCCAGAAATGCCCTCTTGGAATGTGGCCTGCGCTCCACTGTCGCCCGTGACTTGCAGTCCGTGATCCATTGCAAACATGTGATCTGCATCTTTGAAGTCGGGGGCTTTAAGTCCACGGAAGAAATGCCCAATGTTGGACGGCGAAAGGATGAAGTGCCCCGTGTAGTGGAATGTTTCCTGAACGGCATGGAAGGCACCGATAAGGCCCAGCGTGATTTGCTTGGCGGCGGAGTTTGCGCCCATGTATAGCTTTACGCCTTTGCGTGCCACATAGCCCGCCACAGAGTCCGGCGTTTCATCCATAAATTCCCTGTAGGTGGATTTGCCGAGCCGGTTATTGATGAACTTCTGCGTTTCAGGATGCCATGCCAGCGTCCCTTCCACGTTGATCGGGTTGCCGTTTTCATCTGGCACCACGAATTGCATTCCCCTCATGGAAGGAATGGCGTGGGTCTGATAGTCGGAGACGTCGTGAAAATCCAGCGGCCCGCCATTGGCGTTCCCGCTGATAGCAACGCGCCCGTCCCGAGTCATAGGCAAAGCGATGGCCCCCGTCTGTCCCGGTGCTGCCGCCATGTGTGGAATCAACCGTTGTCCTGTCTCGCGTGAGACGGTGAGGGTTGCCACCGGCCTGCCGTCCGCCATTTCAGTGCGTAGCGAGTCATGGAAGAACTGCCGTGTAGCAACGGTCTTGTTCATTTCGTAAGTTTGCAGTCCGAGAATCTTGGATGCGTCCAGCGTCTTAGGCTGGTAGTCCAGCATGATGCCCTCAAAGAAACTGCCAATCTTGCGTTTCTTGCCGAATTGATATTCGTTGGAGAGCTTGCTGGTGAAAGTGGCGAATTTCCCCTTGTTCTGCTTTTGCTCGCGCGGCTTCTCCCACATGTGGGTGACGTGATTATCCACGCCTTGCCCAAGCACTCCGTAGCCTTGTCCGGTCGCGAGATTGCGGTCGTCCACGCCATTGAGTTCCTTGAAGAAGGATTGATCGGAAGGCGAGGTGGTGACGGCAATCGCTCGATCCCATATCTTCACTGCCCACTGTTTGCCGGGTGTCGCGTTCAATGCGGTGCGCTGGGCGACCAGAGTATTGCGGTCGCCTTCCGCCTCACGGTATGGCCCCCATGCGTTACGAAGCATCAGCGCATCAGTTGGCGATTTCGTGGCTTTGGTGGATTCACTCTCGATGGTCTTGACCAGATTCTCCACGGCCAACCCGTTGCGCTGCATCCCGCGCGAGGCGAGATTGTTCCAGATGGCGCGGAATGGTGTGAATCGCGGCCCGTGGAGAACTTCCGCGCCCATGTTCTTCAAGTCCTTGGCTTCATCCCCCATCCATTGCCGGAGCTTGCCGACAACGGGTGCAGGGGAGTCAGTGTAGGCTATGGGCTTAGGTGCGCCCTTGAATGGATTCCCGCCGACACTCCCGCGATTGGTTTGCGCGACTGCCCATAAATC
>JAYVZW010000158.1:0-2148 GCA_043783015.1 Verrucomicrobiota bacterium | reverse complement strand
GTTGCGGATTGGTGGCAAAGGAGAGGTTGACCGCATCAAGTTCGCGGCTGACGAGGGCCGGTTCTTCCTGAAAATTATGCTCGATGGGAGAATGGGTGGATGCGGAGTTGTGTGTGGAGTTCATGGTTGGCGGGTGGTATGGGTTGGGTTTGGTTTGGTTTGTTGATTGATGAGCCTGAGTCAGGCGGCGTTCCGAGTGGATGATTTAGGGTTCCCGGTTCCCCGGAAATTCTGATCCTTGGCCTGGGCTGGAATGAGCGCGGCGTCGGAAAATCCCCGGACCAGGCAGTCCTCATATTTGAGCAGTGCCGCGCGCCATTCAGCGATGGCCGGGCGTGCGACGGGATTGCGGTGACCGTCACGGAAGCAGCGGATGAAGAGTTGCTTGAGGTCAAAGATGAGGTGACTCCAGATCACATACCAGGGACCACGGGGAAGCTCGCAGTCCGCGCCGCGACCAAGGCCGCACAGTCCTGCGCGCAGGTTCTCAATGGGGTCGTTCCCGTTGCGGTGGCGGTAGGGGTTGTTGCCCAGGTTCAGGATGAAAAATAGAACCATGCCCACGGAAAAGCGCAGGCTTGCCGGGGCGACTGGGGATTCATCCCAGCGGGTGCGGGCTAAAAGTTCCGGCGGGGCCAGATCCGGGCGCACGGCCTCGGTGAGATAGAGTCGTCCCGCAGCATCTTGAAACTGGTAGCCGTCGCAGTCGATAAAATGAAAGCGCTGCTTTTCAATGTCGACGAGAAAATTGCAGGGGTTGAAGTCCACCGGGACGGCGCGCTCGGTGCAGAGTGTGTCGATCGTGTCCAGAAAATCCAGACAGAGACGCACTAGGTGAAGCCGGTTCCATCCTGGGGCAAACTCGAGAAGGTTTTGCGGGGCGCCGAGTAATCCCTGAAGGCTGATCCCATTGCGGCGGCCCATGGCATAACCGCACCAGTTTCCATTGGCGGAGTTGAACAGTGGCAGCAGCGGCCACGCTACCCGATCCAAGCCGCGCAGTCGGTTGTTGGCTGCCATGGCCATAATCTTGTTTTGCAGCCGTTGGATGTTGCCCGCGTTGGAGAGAACTGCCGGGTGATAAATTTTTACCAGAACATCATGCCGCTGCACCAGGCGGTAAACCACACCTTCACCCCCACGCGCCAGTTCTGATCCCAAGATCTTCTCCACGCCCTGGTGATCATGCACCGATATGCTGGTGCGTTGATTCGTAGCCTTGGTATTTTTGGCCGCAACCTTTACGGCCTGGTGATCACGCGCTGAGATGTTGGCGCCTTGATGGCGTAATATTGGTTGGACTGCTGTTTGGGTTGTCAACAAAGACACCGCAGGGGGTGCGGCCGGGGAACCAAGCAGGAATTTCTTTAAGAATGAGATCATGGAAGATGCGGAGGGTGATGGTTGATGCAGTGGTGTCAGCTGCACTTGCTCAGGAGCATGCGTAAAATGATGAGGCCGACGAGACCCGCACAGCCATTGTTGCTTGGGCCAGTCTTGTGGCGATGAACGACAACCCATTCGTTGTGGCGGGCTTTAATGTGGCGAATTCGACGGCTCAAGGTGATGCAGGTTGGTGGTCTAGTTGCTTAGGATTGCGTGCCCATGATGGAGCAGGCGTAACCAGATTCATCCAAGCGGACATCCGTGGACATCGGTCCGTGGTTCTGTCCAGCAGTGCTGAAGTCGTAGCTGCCGCCGCGCTCGTCGAAGAGTGCACGGTCGAATGAGGCTTCGGAGAATGCCTTCTGAATACCCACTTCGAGAATCGGCTTGGTGTAGGCGTGGGATCCTGCACTACTGTCGAAGAAGCGGCCCTGAGGATCGATCATCGCGTAGCTGCCGCGGATTGAAGTAACCGGCTCGGGAACCACGCGGATGCCTGCGTCAACGACACGATGATGCCTGGCAACGTAGGCGTCGAATTCTGCGCGGGTAATGGTGAGGAGGTTGATATGCCCGTCGTTTTGCCCCTCCACCGGCATGACCTGTAGCACCTTCCAGCGGGCGATGCCGCTGTCAGCGATGAAGCCGCTCATGTCTTCGTGATTGTTGATGCGATTTACGACGGTGTTGATCTTCGTGCGCAGTCCTAGTGCGGCCGCCTCTGCGAGAATCTGCGAGTAGGCGTCGGCGCTCAGCGGCTGG
>JAYVZW010000157.1:0-2158 GCA_043783015.1 Verrucomicrobiota bacterium | reverse complement strand
GTCTCTATGGAGGCACTATGAACATCATCCCTCGCTGGAGTCCTCGCCAAAAACCACGCATACTGCGGAAGGCATACCCGGTGACCCGCTCAATGTCGTCTTTGTCGGGCAGGAGCATGATGTCATTCGCGCACTAGCGAGAGCGCCCTGCTGGGCCGGTCCTTTCCGACCGCCCCGGTGAGAAGCTTGTATTTGTGGGAACGGGTGCACGATCAGGCCTTTGAACAGGAGGTGCCGGGAAACACATCAAAGACATCATGTGCGATTGTGGAAATCATTTCTGGCTGCGTCGGATAGCCGTCCGATGTGGATCGGGGCAGCCACGTTCGACCGCAGTGTGGGAGTGAGTCATCTCACCGGTAAGGTCACCCATCACCAGGATATAGCAGCCGACGTGGATGATGTGCGCAACAAGCTCATGAATGACTTCAGTTCACAGGCGTTGGCAGAACCGTGTGGGCCACAATGGGGGGTGACCGATATTTCACGGACGGCGAACTCACGGCGCGCTCAACACTTCTCACGTCACGCAGCAGCAGAACCCCGTTGCTGTGCGCGCAAAAAACTCGGTTTGGAATTGGATCAGATCATCATGAGCGGTGTTGCTTAATTCACGCCACCACCTGCCGTGTTCAGCGGTTTGATCGCACCATGGTGTAAGCAGTTAGAGCGACGTCATGCAACTGCGGCCTCGCCTCGCATGAAATGATCGACCGCATCCTCCAGCGAGGTGAAACGGTCAATGCGCCCGACTTTGTTTTCCAGACCTTCTGTGCGCAACATGTCACGCACCTCCGAGTGGGCATCAACGAGATGCAGCCTGACTCCGATTTTCTGGAGGTCATCTTGCAGCATTTTAAGCATGTCCGCGCCGGCCATATCCACATAGGGGGACGTGCCGAGGTCGCAGATCACAATCTTCGGCAGTGGCGACGAAGCGCGCACGTGCCCCAGGATCGTATCATGAACATGCTCGGCATTGAAGTAAACCAAATCGGACTCGACACGAAAGAGCACCGCGCCGGGGACCAGCAGATTGTCAGGATGACGCTCGATATCGGAAAACCGCCGAGCGCCAGGGATTCGGCCGAGGAAGGCGATGTGCGGCTTCGCCACCCGGCGTAGCAGCAGCACCAGCGAAATGATCGCGCCGATCAGCACCCCACGCAGCAAGCCAGAGAAGAGCACTCCGACCAGCGCGCTTAGTGCGACGATAAACTCTCCGCGCGCCACGTGCCAGAAGCGCTGCAGCAGGGACACTTGAATCAAACTCGCGATTGCGACCAGCACCACAGCGGCCAGCACTGGCTGAGGAAGGTTTCGCAATACGCCGGAGAAGAACACTGTGACGATAAGGAGGGTCACCCCCGCAAAAAATCCTGACAATGGAGTGCGTCCCCCAGCCGAGTCGTTGACCAGCGATTGGGACATGCCGCCGCTCACTGGAAAGCCCCGTCCAAGACCGGAGGCAAGATTCGCGACCGCTAAGGCGAGGAACTCCTGATTGGGATCTACGCGCGTTCCTGTCTTCGCAGCAAAGAGTCGCCCGACTGCGGCGGTTTCCACTGCAACTAGAAGGAAGCACGCAAGCGCCAGCGGGAGAAGTTCGTTCAATTCCTTCCACTCAATCTGGGGAATACCGGGTCGAGGCAATCCCTGTGGCACATCGCCAAGTAACTTTACTCCACGCTCATCGAGTCCGAACCAAGACGCGCATAGGATGCCACCGACTACCACAAGCAATGCAACAGGACGATGGGTGAAGAATACTTTTCCAATAACAAGGATCGCCAGCGCCAGGAATCCCGTCATCATCGCTGCCGCGTTTGACTCATGGAGATGCGAGAAGAAATGCCCCATGCGACTCCAAAAATCACCACCGTGAACCCCAGCAAATCCGAAGAGCTTCGGCAGTTGAGTGCTCGCGAGATAGAAGGCCACTCCAGTCTTAAACCCCGCCATTACGCTTTCTGACACAAAGTTCAGAATACCGCCCAGCTTCACGAGCGAAGCGACCAACGCGAGCAAGGCCACGAGGACAGCCGTCGCAGCTGCCAGTGCTGCGTAGCGCGAGGTGTCTCCGCCCGAGAGCGAACCAAGCGACGTTCCCAACAACAGCGAGATCGCCGATGTGACGGACACGATGGTTAGTCGTGAG
>JAYVZW010000156.1:0-2164 GCA_043783015.1 Verrucomicrobiota bacterium | reverse complement strand
TTAAATTGGTTGCGGGGCTAGGATTTGAACCTAGGACCTTCAGGTTATGAGCCTGACGAGCTACCGGGCTGCTCCACCCCGCGATTGGAGGTGGAGCATGGTTCACTTCAGACGCGTTGCAAGTGGAATCTGCAAAACGCTCAAGGCAGTTGGCTCATGAGTTGAGAAGGCTCAGGACTTTCTCAGTGTCTGACAAATCAGCCATCAAGCTCCACGGTTGAAGTGGTGACAGCGAGGTGATGTCGAATCTTCCGGTCGCGACCGCGAGGCAGCGGGCGCCCATGGCATGAGCGCAGGCGATGTCCTTGGGCGTATCACCGATGACGATGATTTCCTGCGGGCTGAATCGTCGCTGCGTTGTGCTTGCCATGCGGCGCACCGCGACCGGGCCTATGTCATTGCGATGCTCAGCATCGTCACCAAAGCCGCCGTCCGCGAAGTGATGCGCAATTTGGAATCGCTGGAGCTTGATGTCCGCGCCCCGGCGCAGATTGCCGGTAAGCAGTCCGATGGAAAATCCGCTGACCGTTGACAGTCGATTGAGCAGTGATTCTACTCCCGGTAAAAGGCGGCCCTGAAAGTCTGCGTGATGCAACCTTGTCGAAAGCCGATCGAGATAAGTCTGCTGAAAGGCCTGAACAAGTTCCCGATCCATCGGCTGGCCGACATCGCTAAACAGCTTCTTGATCACACCAGAGTCCGTAGCGCCAGCGAGATCGAGCGGCGGCAAATTTTCGCGACAGGCTCCGAGCGATTCTTCCGCAGCATCCAGCAGGGCCGCACCTCCAGAGCCTCCCGTGTCCAACAAAGTGCCGTCAATATCGAAGAGCAGAAGTCTGGCCGACATCCAGCACCCAATGTTCAGGCTATGCTGGCGGCAGGTTCCGCAACAACATCTTCAGCAACCGGGGCAGGGGGCTTGACCTCGCTGTCCACCTCATCATGATGACGGTCTTCGGGGTGCGCTTCATGCTCGTTGTCTTCTTCCTCGGCGTCGATGAAGCGGCCATGCTTGAAGTTGGCAAACTTGCGCACGCGCTGCTTCTCCGGCAGCGGAGAGATTTGCATGTTGATATTGCGGCCCGCCATTCGCGGATCCTGATCGACGTGGCCGGTGCCACCGAGATCGGTCTTGATGCGATTGGCGAGTTCGAAGCCCAGTTCTTGGTGTGCCATCTGGCGTCCCTTGAACTGGAGCTGCATGCGCACCTTGTTGCCGTGCGAGAGGAATTCTTCGGCGTGGGAAATCTTGATGAGATAGTCGTGAGGATCGATTCCGATGCGGAACTTCATCTCTTTGAGCTTGCCGCCTTTCTGGGCCTTGGCGGCCTCCTTCTTCTTCTTTTCGATCTCGTATTTGTATTTGCCGTAGTTGACGATTTTGCAAACTGGAGGGTCCGCATTAGGCGAAATTTCCACCAGATCAAGTCCATGCTCGCGGGCGATTTTGAGGGCCTGAATAGTCGGCAGCACGCCGATCATCTGGCTGTTGGAACCGTCAATCACGCGCACTTTGGGCGCGCGAATGCGTTCATTGATGCGGGTCTGGTCGGCAAAGCGGCTTCCGCGGTTGAAGGGTGGGCGTGATCCCCCAAAAGAGGGTCGGCTGGTATTGTTGGTTATGGCCACAGTATCGGGTTGGTTTGGTCGCAACGGCACCGGAACGGGGTGCCGAAATTTGGAGTCATGAACAAGGTGCGCAACATGGCGGACACATCATCCAATTCGCACCAGCAACATCTTCGTCTCTGCAATGTCAGAGGCGGTGCGGCGGATTGGGTTCAGACGAATCATGCGGAAGGAAAAAATCAGGGCACAAAGAATTGTGTCATCAGAGAGCTTTAACGACGGGGAAGCTAAATTAATTTCAGAGAATCGCAAGGTGAATGTTTGAGTCGAATTGCGGCGCCACTCGTGGCTGACATATTGCAGGTGCCGCCTCACGATACATCCCGGAAACCCGTCATCAGCCGGAGCATCACCTCGGGTCAGTCAATGGAGTGATCTGGTCAGTCCTCGAAATTAAGTGTTCTAGCAGCCTGTCGGACTTTGCCAAAGCACGGCGTTGATGATACCGGAAGCAATGGCAGCACGATTCGTCAACATCGACCACGACACACCTTTGCTTCTACCGCCTGACCTGCGAGACTGGTTGCCGAAGGAT
>JAYVZW010000155.1:0-6542 GCA_043783015.1 Verrucomicrobiota bacterium | reverse complement strand
GGCTGCTGACGGAAGCGGGCGAGCCAAGACCAGCCACGATGCCTTTCGTCGCATGAGTCTTCCCCGCGCCGAGGTTGCCCGTTAGCGCAATGACATCGCCCGCGCGCAGGGTAGGTGCCAACGCAGTCCCCCAGGCGATCGTGTCGGCAACGGTTAAAAGTTTCATCATCGTAATTAGCTGCCGACGTGAGGAGGCTCAAGCCTTAGAGCTTCCCAATGTCTGCCTCTATTGAAAATGCTCCCATCCTTCCGCTCGAAAGGCTGGCACTCGGCCCGAGCCAAGCGCAACGAAACGCCCAACGCGCGTGAGCGGAATCTCTAAAAATTTGTTTCTCCATTTATCTGTAATTTGTTTGACCGCCCTTGGTGCAACGGCAAACAACAACTCATAGTCTTCACCGTCGCTCCAAGCTTGTTCCTGTGTGCAGCCTTCATTAGTCGGAAGCGATTCCTCATCGATGACAAAATCCAATTCGCTGGCTGCAGCCATGCGCGGCAGATCTTTGCCAAGGCCGTCGCTCAAGTCCATCATGGCGTGGATGCGCTGGTGCGCGACCAGCCATTGCGCCTCGGCCACACGCGGCACGAAGTCGAGATGATGCCCGCTGCGTGATCCGCCGAGTTTACCAGTAACGAAGATAACGTCCCCCACCCTGGCGCCGTCGCGCCTGACAACGCGCGCGGCCTTCACGCGCCCGGTCATGCTGATGACGACGGCGAGTTGCGACGCGCGCGAAGTTTCTCCACCGATGATGCTGACGCCAAATCGCTCAGCACAGGCGCGCAGACCTTCATACAATTTTTCAATTTTCGACACCTCGCAATCCGGCGGCACGAGCAAAGTCACCAGCGCGTGTTGTGGCTCTCCGCCCATCGCCGCGATGTCGCTCACGGCGCGTGCCATCGCTTTCCATCCCGTGCGTTCCGCCAATGTGTCGGGCAGAAAATGCACGCCTTCCACCACGCAGTCGGTTTTGAGTAATTGCAGCCAGCCTTTGCCAAGAGGCTTGACGATGGCGCAATCGTCCCCGGCTCCGGCGACGACATCAGCCCCGAGTGGAAGACCCTCCGTCAATCGACGGACCAGGGCGTCCTCACCAAGTTGCGCGAGCGTTGTCGTCTTCATCACGAACGTCCCATGGCGAGCAAGGCAAGGTTCAGCGCATTGAAAAGCGCGTGCATGAACATCGGCACCAGAAGACAGCCTGTGGCCTCATAGGCCAGCGCGAAACCCATGGCGAGCACGAAGAGCGCAGGCAGGCTGCCCACATGTTGATGCACAGCGGCGAACACCAGCGAGGTGAAAATGGCGGCGAACCACCGTTCGCTGTAACTTTTCACCACACCATAAATGAAACCACGAAAAATGGTCTCCTCGGCTATGGGTGCGATGATGACGGCTCCCGCCGCGAGAATAAGTTTAAGCGCAGGTCCGCCCGCCTGTTGAAAGGTCTTTACGGGATCCTGCTCGCTGTCGTCCGGCCAGCTGCCGCCGAATAAATTATTTTCCAGATAACGCCGGGATAACACCATCGCCACATAGACCAGAACCAGCCAGCCTGCGGCGCTGAAAAGCGCGGCCTTCATCGTCAACTGCCTCATGCCAAAAAGCTCTGCGGGATTCAGCCCCCGGATGCGCAAGTAAGCCAGCAACACCGCCGCGATCATAAGCATGAATATCATTCCCACTATCAAGGGGCCGATGGATGTGTTTCCGGCTTCACCCGGCGTGGATGATGCCGCCTGGCCGGCCGCCGAACTACCCCACGCAAAAAAAGCCAGCAAGAGCAACGCGGTCACGCCATCGCCCCAACCATAAGGCCGGGAGAGCACCTCGCCCTCATAGTTCCATGAAGGCCCGCCGCCTGCGCGCAGCATGGCATAAACCGCCAGCGCCATGACCAGCGCCATGCCGCTGAGCATAAACAGATCATGAATGATGGCCTGGGTGGCGGCTTCGGACATTTATCTTAACGGGTGATGTGATGGAGTAATGGAAAGTCAGCTTCGTGCATCCATTATTTTACGGCACTTCCATCCCGCCGGGGTCAAGGCGCGAGATAGGCCGGGAGCAGATAGGTCATGCCGGGCTGCAATCTTGGCAGGAGGCGGTCGGAGATATCGATGCTCACTTTGCCGCGAGCATCCTGGGCCTTGCCAAAGACGCCCAGCAAATCACTGAGTGATGCGCGATGCTGGTAGCGCACGACCATGGCGTTGGGCGCGCCTCCGAGCTGCTTCGCGAGGGCGTAGGCGTCTTCGACGTAGCCGATCTGGTCCACGAGCTTGTGTTGCAACGCTTCGCCGCCGGTGAAGACCCGGCCATCCGCAATGCCGTTCTTCAAATCTTCTTTGCTGATCTTGCGTGCTTCGGACACGATGCCGATGAACTTGTCATACATCTTCATCACCAGACTCTGGACATAGGCCTTCTCGTCGTCCCGCATCGGACGGGCACCGCTCAGGCTGTCTTTGAAATTCCCGCTGGCAAAGGTCATGGTCTCCAGCCCGATTTTCCCAAAAGTCTGGCTGTAGTTCAGCGTCTGGATGATGACGCCGATGCTGCCCGTCAACGTGGTCTCGTTCGCCACGATTCTGGTCGCGCCGCAACTGATGTAATAACCCCCGGACGCAGCCATGGAGTCCATATAGACCACCACCGGTTTTTTCAACGCGGCCTGTTTCACGGCATGATACAAAGTATCCGAGGCGGTGACCTCGCCGCCGGGGGAGTTGACGCGCAGGACGATAGCTTGAACGGTCTTATCCTCGACCGCCTGCAGCAGCGCCCGTTTGATGGTTTCCAAATCCATGCCGCTACCGCCGAAGCCCTCGCTCGCTGCGCCACTGGAAATGATTCCATCCAGGTCGATACGCACAATCTTGTCTTTCGATTCTTTCACCGGGGCCTGCTCCAGTGTTTCTTTTAACTTGGGCAGCTTGGATTGCGCCAGGCCCAATGCCGACTCATCCATGCCGAGACACGCCGCGAATTGGAGAACATTCACCCCGACGCTGACCAACAATGCCAGCAACACGAGGATTAAGAGACAACCGAGGCCTTTGTTTTTCATGATGGGGCCATATTAGAACGAGCCGACAATGCGCGCAACGGGCATCGTCGCGCTTCAAAACACCAGCCGCTTCAAATCAGTGAACGCGGCCCCGAGCCGCCCCGCCACATCATCCGCCGAGAGCGATTCCTGCGAACCCATTCCATCACGCACCGCGATCTCCGCAGCGCGGCCGCTGAGCCATGTGCCGATGCACCCTGCTTCCAGTGAACTTGCGCCCTGTGCGATCAGTGCGGCACACAGTCCGGTGAGGACATCGCCCATGCCACCACTGGCCATGCCGGGATGCCCGGTGGTATTGAAAGAATGCGGTTGTCCCGCAGCCGCGATGAGCGTGCGCGCGCCTTTGAGCAGCAGGGTCACACTGGGATATTTTGCCACAAACGCGCGGGTCAAATCGCCGCGAGACATTTTCTGCCAACCCGGTTCCTGCACGATGAGTCGCGCCATCTCGCCCGGATGCGGTGTGAGCAGCCGGGGCGCAACGGCTTTCAAGAACGTATCAAGCCCGTGCCGCGCGAGCATGTTCAGCGCATCGGCATCGATGACTGCGGGCATCTTGGCCTGCTTTATCACATCGAGCACTTCCGCCTCGTGCTCCGTGCCGAGACCGGGGCCAATGGCGAGCGCATCAAAATTTTCCTGCAATACGTCGCTAAAATTCTGGACAGGCTTCACCATGATCTCTTTCGGTATGAGTGCGACGATGAGCGGATAAATCTCTTCCCTGACAAACAACGTGACCAGTCCTGCGCCACCACGCAGCGCGCCCGTGGCCAAGAGCGCAGCCGCACCGAGAAAACCGCGTGACCCGGCGATGATGCCGACGCGACCGGCGTTGCCCTTGTGAAAATCAAACGAGCGCCGCGGGAGCATGGGCAATAACACATCGGGAGTCAGTGCACGCCGACTGTCATCACCCGGCGCATCTTCAAGCTCACGCAGCGGAACGACCGCCAGCCGGCCCACATAGTTTGTCGCGGCATCTGCCAGCAACACATCTTTTACATGCCCGATGGTGATGGTGAGATCGGCCTGGACACACACCTCGCCGGGCACGCCCGTTTGTGAATCAAGCCCTGACGGAATATCCAGCGCCACGGTGGTCGCATGACGTGACCGGCGAAGCTCGTTCATTTCCTTCGCCGCATCCGCGAGCCTTCCACGCAACTGCCCTTCCGCTCCAATGCCGACCAACCCATCGAGCAATAAAATCGTTCCTTTCAATTGCAACACGGCCGCAGGCGAACCCAGCACGGGCGACCGCTCACCCAGCGCTTTCCAATGCGCGGCGGGCAGTTCCTTGAACTCCGCCGCATCTGCCGTCAGCCGCGCATGGATGGCCCAGCCAGCGTCCGCAAGATAACGCGCAGCCACGAGAGCATCACCGGCGTTGTTGCCTTTTCCGAGAAACAAAAATACGTGACCGGGCTGCGGAAAGAATTGTCGGATGGCTTCGGCAATCCCCGCGCCCGCCTCTTCCATGAGTTGCGCCGCAGTGATCCCGCGGGCGAAAGCAGATTCCTCCGCCTCGCGCATTTGACGACACGTCACGACCATAAGGTTGTATTATTTTTTCTGTCGAAAAGCAATGATGCCCTTGGCAATACCAACTGCGAGACCCTCGCGATACTGTCCCGCCATCATGGCCGCGCGCTCCGATGAGTTGCTGACAAATCCGCACTCCACCAGCACCGCCGGCACTGATGTGGTGGCGCGGATGACATGGAAGTTCGCGCTCTTCACACCACGATTCGTCAGGTTGGTTCCCTTGACGATGTAGGCTTGGATGTATCCCGCGAGCAACTGGCTGCTGTCGTAATGGTAATAGGTTTCAATCCCACGCCCGGAGCCGCCCCGGTTGTAGTTGTAATGAATGCTCACGAAAATGGCGTTGCGGTGGCTGTTGCCGATTCTCGAACGCCCCTCCAACGGAATGAAAACATCCGAGTCGCGCGTCATAATCACCTTCAACCCCGACGCGGTCAGTAACTGCTGCACGCGCCGCGCGGTATCGAGTGCGAGATGCTTTTCATAAACGTAACCAATCGCCGCGCCACGATCATGGCCCCCGTGACCAGGATCGAGGATCACCGTATCGAATGCCTGCACACGCACCGCGCTCACCAGCATGATCATCAGCAACCCGGCCATTGAGCGCAGACCGGCGAAGCATTGGCATGATGCCGCCAGGATTGGTCGGGCTTTTTTAATCAAAGACATGTTACGGAAGAAAATAAAAAACGAATCGCGCCTAAATAGCTTGCACCACTTGTGATGGTCAAGGCTTTTGCAAGCTACTCGAGCACCAACACCGACTCAATCGGGTCGGCGTCGAAGGCGCGGATGTCGTTCTCATGCGCAATGAGCAGCGACACGAGGCTCGCACGGGTGCAGTTGCCAGTTCGCAGCCAGACAAACCGGGGCGGGTGGCCGTAAAGCAAACTGCGCTGATAGAAGTCGGAGTCCTTGGAGACGATGGTGAAACCGTTGGTGCGGGCATACTCCCAAACATCTTCATCAGGGCAGCCCCTCAAGCCGCACTCGCGGACGTGAAGACTGCCGGGGAAAAGCGAAACCAAGAGCCCGGGCAGCTTCGGAGAGAGGTTCTCATCGAAGAGCAACTTCATGCGGCACGATATTCAGGCGGCGGTCACGATCAGCGGCAAAGGCGAAGCACGCCTGAATGTCTTCAGCGCTGAGATCGGGGAAGTCATCCAGCACCTCGGTGATGGTCATGCCTCCTCCCAGATAGTCGAAAACGTCGGCCACCGTGATGCGTGTGCCTCGAATGCAGGGCTTCCCGTTGCGGATACCAGGGTCTATCGTGATGCGTTCTCGGTAGTCCATGGCCAGAGCGTAGATTCTGGGGCTGGCAAGTCAAGAGGCGCAGTTGTTTTCAAATACCTTGGGTTTTCGCTCTCCGCATAAACGTCCGACCCCATCCAGTCATTGATTGACTCGAATCAGTTCGTTCATCTTATGAAGTAATGGTCAAGGCTTTTGCAAGCTTGCAGTGGAGTCATTTCCCGCGCATGAGTCCGCCCTCCCAATGCTCGCACTCGACAATCTCGGAATCTCTTACGGCCCGCGCAATCTTTTCAGCGGATTAAATTTCACGGTTCGCGCCGGTGAACGCGTCTCGCTGGCCGGACCGAACGGCTCCGGCAAAAGCACACTGATGAAAATCATCGCGGGCATCGAGCATCAGGACGAGGGGCGCATCGTCAAGGCCAAGACCGTGCAGATCGGCTATCTTCCGCAAGAAGGCGTGGAGATCAAAGGCCGCACCCTGATGGCGGAGGCAGAGTCTGCATTTGAAGACACGCTGGAATTGCAACGCCAGCTCGATGAGGCGGATGAGGCGCTGGGTGTGCACCATCATGACACGCCGGAGTATGCCGACGCGCTGGAGGCTTATGGCGATTTGCAGATCAGGCTGGAACATCACGACCTGGCAAAAATGAA
>JAYVZW010000154.1:0-6543 GCA_043783015.1 Verrucomicrobiota bacterium | reverse complement strand
TGCGCAGCCTCATCGTGCGCAATCTCCAGAGCCAGAACTACGAAGTCTCCGAGACCGTGGACGGTAACGACACCGTGCGCCTCTACCAGCAAGCCATGCAGGACGGGCGTCCGTATCATCTCATCGTGCTCGACCTCTCCATTCCCAACGGCATGGGCGGACTGCGCACCATGGAAAAAATCCGCGCGATGGATCCCCATGTGCTGGCCATCGTCAGCAGTGGCTACTCCGACGACCCTGTCATGGCCCAGCCCGCCGCGTATGGTTTCGCCGCCGTTCTGCCGAAGCCCTATGAACCGGTGGAGTTGTTGCGACTGGTGAAGAGTTTGATTTCCAGCCGCGTCAGCGGGCAGGGGATGGTGTGATTATTTTCCCGGCATACATTTATCAGACAGGAATTTTGTGAGTATCGAGATTTAAGATCATGACCCGGTCGTTTTGGCTTTTGATGGTCGCCACTCTCGCTCTATCAAGGATTGGGGCTCTTGACCAGCCGACCTCGAAGGCGGTTAAACTCTTCCCACTGTTAATTGACGGGAAGTTCGTCACTCCACCGCAACAGCAGAAACCATGGAAAATGAGTGAGGACGTCCCCGTAATGTTGCGTCAGGCTGCGCATATAATGTTTGATCTTGGGTATGCCGACCCTCGTGGCTGCGAATATAAAGAAGTAACTCTTCTTGCGGAAGGTGATCGCACTCCAGAGGTTCATGCATGGGTATTTACCGGACCGAACAATAGGCGCTATGCGGTTGACTGGTCCGGCATAGTCTTCCAAGTCATCAAAGAAAGCGGCCCCGCTGACCTTGATGCGGATGTGGCGGCTGTGATCGAGAAAGATAAAAAATCCGAAGTGAAATTCAGGGATAAACACGCGGAGGATGCCAAAATGTGGGAGGCAAAAGAGCAGCAGCCATATCCATTTTCATTTGTCATGCCGACACGAATAGTTCAGCGGGAGGAAGGATTTTCAACGTCACACAAAAACTTTTGTTTCGACAAAGCTCTCATGCTCATGAGGCTGGGAAGGAGTGAGCAAGCAATCATGATATGGAATCAGTGGTTTGCGCTTGCTCGTGAGAATGCGGAAATAAAATCCAGTGATGATCTGGTTCGAGATTGGCTCAGCTGCTGGAAAGGTCGGGCGCGTGATGCGCATCTTCATCACGATGATGAACTTTCTCTGGCTTCACTTCGCTTGATCGAAAATGCACTCAAAACCAACCGATATATCTTATCAAGACCGGACTTTGCGTTGATTTTCGGGCATGAGGAACTTCTCTTGGATCAGGAGCGACGCTTTCGAGAGCGTGGAACACACACTATTCAAATCGGAAACTGGGCTTCGGTGAAACTTCTGCCGCCTGACGAGTATGTTCGGGAGCTGATCCGCTGGCTCGATGATTCTGACAGGGATATGATTTATGATATTCAAAATCGAATCAAATCGATGGGGCCTGATGTGCTTGAAGTCTTGCTCGCTGAATTTGTTCAGAATAAAAGCCTGACAAGGCGTATGCCATTGCATTTATTCAGCCGCCCCCCTGCTCATGCCATTGTCATCGAACCAGTATCCCGAACAATAAATGGACTGGTATCTTATATGGCTGGACTGCCTAGTGGAACATTTTATCACAAAGAATGGAAAATACGAAACGCGAACAAACCAAACTTCGATCCGAATCCAGAACTTGTGAAATTCGCTCGCACGGAGGGGAAAAAGAATCGCGGACTATCCACTTCTACAATCTGTCTGCGCCATCTGGAAGATGATGGTGATCCCGATCTTTGGGCATCAGCGGCTGATACACTTGCCCGAGAACTCAATACATTTACCGACGGCGATGCAGAGCCACAGACTGAGTTGGCAAGACTGGAAGTTGCTAAACTTATATCTTCCAAATCATCCCGCATACAGAGGTTCTGTGAGGTGTATCGTGATAAAAAGAATCCAAGTCTGTCTGAGCTTTTGCGGAAACGTGCCGCACAGCTTGTCGAATTGAATTATAGGCAGGACGCAGATACCGTTTTGCGGGCGTTGGCTGACTGGGAGGGAAGTGCAAACTAATCATTCTTCTTCTTGTTGTTGACTAGATAAGCAAGCCAACTGCGCCCATCTTTCATGCTTCTCCACGGCCTCACCATTTTCATCAGCGCACTTCTGCTGTTCTTGCTGCAGATTATCACCGCCAGACAAATTCTACCGTGGTTTGGCGGATCGGCGGCTGTGTGGGCCTCTGGCTGGTCTCACCCACTTTTTAATCCGCGCAAGAATCGCCGTGTGAGAGCGTTTTGTTTTGCCAAGGTCTAGTTTTTAATTCAGCATTCCATTATCATGAAAATCCGTCTCCTTCTTCTTTCCCTGGCGTTTACCATCATTTCGTTTGCCGCCGAACCCGTCAAGCCGCTTCGCGTGCTGCTGGTCACCGGCGGCTGCTGCCATGATTATGAAGCACAGCATCTTCTTCTGGCCGAGGGCATCAGCGCCCGGGCAAATGTGGAGGTGACATTCGAGCACAGCAAGGACAAGACGACAAAGGCTGCCTTCGATATCTACAAAAATAAGGACTGGGCAAAAGCTTTCGACGTGGTGATTCACGATGAGTGCTCCGCCGATGTGACGGACAAGGAATACGTGAATAATATCATTGATGCGCATCGCAACGGCACGCCGGCGGTGAACCTGCATTGTGCCATGCACAGCTATCGCTGGGGCAACTTCAAGCAGCCGGTGAAAGTTGGCGATGACAACGCTCACTGGTATGAAATGCTCGGTTTGCAATCGACGGGCCACGGGGCGCAGATTCCCATCGAAATCACCTTTGTGGACAAAGCATCGCCCATCACCAAAGGGCTGGCCGACTGGACGACGATCAAGGAGGAGCTTTATAACAACATCCAGGTTCTCACGGCCCAACCCATCGCCAAAGGGAAGCAGATGATTGCCGGCAAGGACGGAGCCACGAAAGAGATGGAAACCGTGGTTGCCTGGACGAATGAATTCGGCCCGAAAAAGACACGCACTTTCAGCACCACCATCGGTCATAACAATGAGACGGTGCAGGATGCCCGTTATCTCGACATGGTCACGCGCGGGCTGCTCTGGGTCTGCGGCAAACTCGGCGATGACGGCAAGCCCGTCGCCGGATACGGGGCGGTGAAAAAATAAGTGTCTGTTCTTCTTCGCCATGAAATACATCGCCCTCTTTCTGCTTCTGATTGCCGGCGATTGCGCTTTCGCGGCGGATACGAAACCGCTCAAGGTGCTTATGGTCACCGGCGGTTGCTGTCATGATTATGAGCACCAGAAACTGATCCTGGCCGAGGGCATCAGCGCGCGGGCGAACGTTGAGTTCACCGTTGTGCATGAGGAAGGCAAGAACAAGTCAGACAAGTCGCATAAGATTAGCATTTACGAAAAAGACGGCTGGGCGAAGGGCTTCGACTGCGTGTTGCATAACGAATGCTTCGGCGCGGTGGAGGATGTGGCGTTCATTGAGCGCATTGCCAAGGCTCACTTTGACGGAATTCCCGCCGTTGTCCTGCATTGCTCGACCCACAGTTATCGCATGGCCAAGACTGATGAGTGGCGGAAATGTATCGGACAGAAAAGCATGAGCCACGAAAAAGCCCGCGACCTCAAGGTGAAGAACATCAATCCCGATCATCCGGTCATGAAAGGATTCCCCGCCGAGTGGCTCGACAAAGCTGACGAACTCTACAAAAACGAGGTTCTCTTTGATCACTTTGTGCCTCTGGCCAAAGCCTGGGGTGAAGAGACCAGCAAGGATCACCATGTGATCTGGGTGAATACTTACGGCAAAGCCAGGGTGTTCGGCACCACATTGGGTCACCAAAACGACACGATGAGCGACGCAGTTTATCTCGATCTGGTAACGCGCGGCCTGCTCTGGGCCTGCGACAAGCTCGGCGATGACGGCAAACCCTTGCCCGGTTTTGGGCCAAGGTAAATGCGACAAAAGCTGGCAAATCACCTAATATTATCTTTTCACTCCCGTTTATGTTATGATTCCATCCTGATCCACCTATGAAAGCGCTTCGAACCTCACTGATTATAACATGCGGCTTTGCCCTCCTCACATGCATTTCCGTCGCAGAAGAAACAGCGAAATCCCGCCTCTGGACAGATGTCAAAGGGCGGCAAGTGGATGCCGTCTTTGTCGCTGTGGATGGTGACAATGTCATCATTCAGACAGCGGACGGTTCATTGCACCGGATTCCGATGAACGGTCTTGCCCCGGCTGATCAGGAGGTGGCGAAGACATCGAAGCCGATGGAAGGTGCATTGCTTCCGGCCAACGCGCCCGCGCCCGTTGCAGCGGGTAAAATTGACCAACTGGTGGCCTTGGGGCTGTTGAAACAAAACGCCGCGCTGGCGAAGGAGGGCAAGGCGCAGATCAAGACCAATCCGATGGCGACGGATGAGCAGTTTGTGCGTCGAATCTATCTGGACATCACGGGCCGGATTCCGAGCTATGAAGAGACCCGCGCCTTCCTTAACAGCCGCAATCCCGCCAAGCGTAAGGAGTTGATCAATCACCTGCTCGACTCCGATGGCTATGTCAGCAACACGTTTAACTATTTTGCGGATATGCTCCGAATGAAGGACCAGTTGGACAACCGCCTGCTCAAGGGGTTGCCTTATATCAAATGGTTGAAAGACAACATCACCTCCAACACTGGTTGGGACAAGATGTCGTATGAGCTGATGACAGCCACCGGCAAGCTTTGGAATAATGGTGCCACGGGCTATCTGCTGCGCGATGCGGGCATGCCGCTCGACAATCTTTCCACCACCCTCTCCATCTTCCTCGGAACGGATGTGGCCTGTGCGCAATGCCACGACCACCCCTTTGCCGACTGGACCCAGATTCAGTTCTATCAGATGGCCGCATTTTTCGGAACGACCTCCACCAAGATGAACGCCCGCGACTTCGGGGGCAAAGATCCGACCAAGCAGCTCACGAAGGACATGGAATATCTCATGGAGAAAAATGGCATGGATGCCAAAAAGAACATGAACCTCGTCAGCAATGTTCTCCAGGCCAATGAAATAGTCGTGCGTGACCTCTCCGAAAACCGGACCCGTCTTCCCCATGATTACAAATACAAGGACGCTGCGCCCAACGACCCTGTGGCGCCAAAGTTTGTGAGCTGGGCCAAGGACGATGAGAAGGCTCCGTGTTATAACCAGAACCTCAAGAGCGGGGAAAATCTTCGCACCGCCTTTGGTAAGTGGATGACCGATCCGACCAACCCCCGCTTTGCCATGACAATCGCCAACCGGCTTTGGGCGCGCGCGATGGGAGTGGGGTTGACTTCGTCCATCACGAACATTGACGATCCGGGCAGGGCGTCCAATCCCGAACTGCTCCGGCACTTGGCCAGTGAAATGGTGCGCCTGAAGTTCAACATGAAGGAATTTCAACGCATTGTTTACAACACCCAGACTTATCAGCGGGAAGCCACGACTTATGAAGTCGCCATGGGAGAACCTTACTACTTCCCCGGGCCGCTGCTGCGCCGCATGACCGCGGAACAGGCATGGGATTCCTACATGACGCTTGTTCTCGGCGAGCAGCTCGACAAATTAAAGAACAGCCAGGCCGATCCCTATGGCCGCGCCATTGACATGGATCTGGAGAAATCGACCATCCAGACGCTGGCCTCGAAAATTACCGCCGTTCAGAATTTGGGCAACCTTGCCAAAAAGAATCTCGCCAGCGGTGGCCTGGCCAAGGCTGGAAAAATGGAAGCAGATGATGAGGATGAGATGGACGGCGGCAAGGTCTATCAATACGGCGGCATGAAGCTGATGCGCGCATCTGAACTGGAGCAACCAGCGCCCGCCGGCCATTTCCTGCGCGAATTCGGCCAGTCCGACCGCCATCTTGCCGACGGTTCCGCCAAGGACGGCAGCGTTCCGCAGGTTCTGGTCATGATGAATGGCAAAGCCCAGCAGATGATGACGGACAAAGATTCCCTGATGTTCCGCAACATCGCCAAGAACAAATCCGCCCCCGACAAAATGGAGGCCATTTTCCTCAGCATTCTCAACCGCCGCCCGACTATGAATGAGAAGCAGGTTCTCGTCAAAGATCAGCAGAAGAGCGGAGAGAAATCATACGCCAACGTCATCTGGGCCTTGATCAATTCCCGCGAGTTCACTTTCATTCAATAACCGAGCGAGCATCATCATCCTCAACGTTACCCGCATACCATGAGCAATCCCTTCCTTAATTTCGATCCGGCCACGCGCCGTCACTTCATGCTGAACACCGCAAAGACGGCCCTCGGTGTCAGCGTTCTCTCTCATTTCGACATGCTTGAGGCTGCCTCGGAACCTGCGGCGAAGAAGGGCAAGGCCAAGGCCGTAATTGCTCTCTACATGGGGGGCGGCATGACCCACATTGACACTTGGGATCCGAAGACCGGGGAGACCAAGGGTTACAAAGATCCGATCTCCACCAATGCCAATGGCATCCAACTCGGCGGTTACATGACCAATATGGCCAAGCACGC
>JAYVZW010000153.1:0-6544 GCA_043783015.1 Verrucomicrobiota bacterium | reverse complement strand
GTTTGGAGCGGAAGCCGCGATATCCCTTGGCGGCTTTGATGACGCGCTTGCGGCGCTTGCGGCTGGCAACAGCGTTGGTTGATCTGGGCATGGTATTTTTCTGATGAGCAGGCTGTTGTTAGGGATGCGGCGCGGGCCTCACTTGCTCGCAGGTTTGAATGAATCCAAACCAGGCCTGGGCGCCGTGGCCGCGTCGGGCGGCCGATGTGACATTAACCGAAAGGCATGTTTTCCTTGATGTGCGCGGCATCGCTCTTGTGAACCAGCGCGGGTTTGCCAAGGCGGTTTTTCCGTTTGCGGTTTTTGTTCTGAAGCAAGTGACGCTTGCCCTGGCGACGGCGGAGAATCTTGCCGGTGCCGGTGATTTTGAACCGCTTGGAAACGGATTTTCTGGTTTTGGCAATGCCTGCGTTTTTGGACATAAGGGCGCGAAGGCTAGATGGGAAACGCCCGGATGCAAGAGGAAAAATGAACTCATGCGATGGAATGCTCATTCCTTCGTAATTTGGTGCAAAAATCGTGGCGTATTTAACTCGATTAAAGTTGCAGCAAGAACCATGCCTCCATTTGTGTCAGAGAAAAAATGAGGGGCCAAATACCTCAATTGTTTCTCATTTGTGAGAAATTATCAGAAATTAAAAAAGATATTTGATATGATCATCCATAAATGCTAAAAGCTAAGACTTATTAAATTTATTTAAACCATGCCTACCCTTGCGCCTGAAGCCAGTCCTGTAATCAGCAAGCCGGAATCAGACACCGCATCGGCGCAGGCTATTCTGGATCAGATTAAAGGCGCAAATTTCTTTTTGCGCACTGCGCTCGATCAGGTGGCGGATGGTGTTTTGATTTTGCAGGGCGAAAATGCATCCGGCTTTGGCCCGCGCATTCTCTTCAACAATACACCGATGGCCAGCATGGTGGGCGCTGATCCCGTGAAAGGTTTGCGTGAACGGTTCATCACACAACTCGTGGCCACGCAGCAGGAAGCGGACGATCTGGTGAAAGTGCTGCACACGGCGGCCAAATCAGGTTCGGCGGAATGGAGCGGCGGATTGAAAACATTTTATGGCTCTCGCGTTGTGCCTTGCCGCTGGCGCATCCGGGCTGTGCAGAACAATCACGGCCTGCTCATGAACTACACCATCACTGTTTGCCCGATGGAAGAGAAGTCGACGATCCCCACGCCCGCCACAGATTCATGTGCGGCGGACGCGGACTCCTCGTTGCGCTTGCGCAATGAAAATCTCGCCTTCGCTGCGCGCGGCATGGCGCATGACGTGAACAACATTCTCGGCATCATTGGCGTCCGCGTCTCCGAGGCTGCGCTCTGCATGCCTGCGACCACGGAAGTCGGCGCCTTGCTGGAAGAAGCACTCACGGCTGTGAAGCGGGCGCAAACGCTGACCACCGGCGTGCTGCAACTCTCCAAGGATATCCCCGCGAAAGTCGAGCCGCTGGACATGCAGAACATCATTCGCGAAACCACGAGCGTGGTGCGCAGCGGAACCGCCGTGCGCATCGAGGTTTTGGTGGAGGAGAACCTCTGGTCGGCGCTCGCCGACGCCGCGCGCATCGGTCAGGTTCTGCAAAATCTCATCATCAACGGCATCCAGGCCATGAAGGGCGAAGGCCGCATGGAAATCATCGCGCGCAACGCCCACATCACCCAGGGTGACAAAAAACTCGCGCCTGGCCGCTACGTTGAAATCATCGTGCGCGACCGTGGCGCGGGCATGTCGCCGGAAACAGTTTCGCGTTTGTTCAATGAATCGTTCACGACCAAGCAACGCGGCAATGGCGTGGGCCTGATGACTTGCAAGCGCATCATCGAGGATCATGGGGGGGACATTCGAGTGTCTTCCATGATCGGCACCGGCACCGAGTTCACCTTCTTGCTTCCGGCCACGCATCTTGCGCCCGCCAAAGTGGAGTCACGAGCGCCGCAGACATTGATGCGCGGCACTGGTGCCATCTTGCTGGTCGATGATGAACCTGATCTTTTGATCGCGACCGTCGCGGTGCTCAAGCGTTGCGGTTATCGCGTCTTCGCCACGCATAACGGTGAGGACGGCGTGCGCATGTATCAGCAGCTCGCCCGCGCGAACGACCCGGCTGACGTGGTCATCATGGACCTCACGCTTGCCGGAGGACTGAGCGGCGAGGAGGCCATGCGGGAAATACTTGCCTTTGATCCACGCGCCAAAGTCATCGCGTCCAGCGGCGGACTCGTCGAGCAGATGCGGCAGGAATATACCGCGGCGGGCTTTGCTGAAGTCCTGCCCAAACCCTACGTGGCCTCCATGCTCTCGCAAATCGTGCATCGCGTCCTCAGCAGCAACAGCCACGGCAGCGCGCTCGCGGCGTGAAGACCGTGGTTCTCAGTTCTGCCGTGCTGGCATTTTTTCTGGGCGGAGCTGTCATCGCGGTGGAGCCGGAAATTTCTGCCGGTGTTAATGGCATCAAGCTGCCAGTGAAAACCCAGAAGCTGGTGCAGGACGGACCGCATATTTATGCAGGAGTTCTCGACGGCTCCAATTCTCAACTCCGCATGATCGTGAGCATAGCCACCCAGCGCATCTATCTTGTCAGGGACAATCAGGTCGCCTTCGACACGCCAATTTCCAGTGCCGCTCCCGGCTTTCGCACCCCGCGCGGTTCCTTTGTCCTCAAAGAAAAAATCCGGGACGGGAAGATGTCCAATCTCTACAAATGTCCCATGCCTTTCTGGATGCGCATTGGCCAAACGGAGTTCGGCCTGCATGAAGCCGAGCTGCCGGGTTACCCCGCATCCCACGGCTGCATTCGCCTGCCCAAGGAGAGCGCGCAGTTGATTTTCGATCACCTCAGCGTGGGCACACCGGTCGAAATCGTGAACTCATGGAGTCCCAGACGCGCAGCTGCACTGCAGCGATGATTTATTTTTCCCTATGGCACAGTGCCCCTGATGATGAATCATGAGGCATTTAAATTGCCCCGGATCAATTTCATGACCGCGGTTTTAATCCCTGCCCACTGCAGGGGCGTTTTTTTTCGTTTCTTTTGCTTTCACTTCAAAGTCCTGCTTCGCAAGTTCCTCGTCGCCGAGCAACAGTTGCACGCGGTATGTTCCCGGGGGCAATCCATTCTTGGTGCGCAGAAAACTCGTCAGAGATTTTTGCGCGCCCTCGTCCTCGATGGGTGCCACGGCGATCTCTTGATTTTTTTCATCCGCCGCCTCCAGCAGAGTCCAGATCACGCGCGTTCCCTGCACCAGTGCGGGAGAGGACAGCGAGAACTCGGCATGGAATATTTTGTCGTCTGTCGCGAAGGTTTTCGCCTCATCACCTGCCGCGCCTTTACCATTGTCATGGAAGAGCGAAACCTTTGCGACCGCAGGTTTGCCCAGCTTCATATTCGGGTCGGCTTTGACCGTGAATTTCTCCCGGGCCGCTTCTTTGCCGTTCATAACCACCACGGCTTCATGCGTGCCCTCCGGCCAGCCGCCTTTCGGCAAGAATGAGAAATAAAACGGCACGTCCTTTTTGTTTTCCTCCATTGTAAAGCTCTTCATCCCTGCCGTGTCTTCCTTGCCTGCGACCAGCCACTTGACTTCCAGCCACGACCCATTGCCGAGATCGCCGCGTCCGGCCAGCACCACTTTTTGCAGCGTCGTGTAGGACCGTGTCTCATCCACCGGAGCACTCTTGTCATCTATGCCGCGAGCCAGTGTCACTGAGTTGATCTTGCTTGGTATAGAATCCTTTGGTGGCGAGACCTCAAATGGGAAGCTACCAAGTTTTTCGCCTTCAAAAGTTACATCCGCATGATAAGTTGCGCCCACGGGTAATGCCGAGGTAGGCGAAAGAGTGAAACCAACGAATGTGTTTTGTCCGGCAGAAAAGAGAACACCCTTGTTTACCACGGCCACATCCACCTTGGCCTCCGCCACCATTTGCTCTCGAAAGTAAAACTTCGCTGCCGCGATTCCGCTTTTCGGACGTCCTTTCAGTTCAATCGACAGCCTTACTTTTTCGTCGGGATAAAACGATTCTGCCTTGTCCTTGGCCGATTGGTTTTCATCCAGAGTCCGGCAGTAAGTGGCGCTTTTCAGTAAAGTGTCTGCGGCATGGCTTGCCGAAGCGAGGGTCAACAACAAGGCGGCGGAGAGCAAGATGCGTGGAGGATTCATATATGGACTTTCTTATCACCTGCGGATTCTGCAAGCGAAGAACAACACCAGAGTATGAGCAATAAAGGCTGACGGTTGGCCTAGGGCGACAAATCGTTGCCGCCTTGACCTGGGAGATCATCGGGAGTCTCGTCAATAACGATGACAGAGCCTCCATCTGATCTACCCCGCGCCGATGAACCTGCGGTTGCGCCTTCACCGAAGCATCAACGGCGGATGCGATATAGCGGAAAAAATCCGCGCCGCTTCGAGGACAAATACAAGGAACATCAGCCGGAGCGTTACGCGGATACCATCGCCAAGGTGCGCGCTTCAGGGAAGACTCCAGCCGGGCAACACGTGCCAATCATGCTGACCGAAATCATGGAAGTGCTCGCGGTGCAGCCGGGTGAACGAGTCGTGGATGCCACGCTGGGCTACGGCGGTCACGCCGAATCATTGCTCCGCTCGGTGCAGCCCAAGGGTTGTCTGCTCGGTCTCGATCAGGATCCCATCGAAATCGTGAGGACAGAGGCGCGACTTCGTGCGCTCGGTTTTCCCGAGCAGAGCTTGACCGTGCGCCGCACAAACTTCGCCGGAATACGCCGTGCTCTTGATGAAATGGGATGGAGTGATGGAGCGGATGTAATCCTCGCCGATCTCGGCGTGTCCTCCATGCAACTGGACAATCCTGCGCGTGGCTTCAGCTTCAAGCACGACGGCCCGCTCGACATGCGCATGAACCCGCACCGCGGAGTGAGTGCGCGTGATCTTTTGCGAAAAATCAGCATTGAAAAGCTGGCGGCACTGCTCAATGAAAACGCCGATGAGCCACATGCAGCCGCGCTGGCCGAAGCTCTTGCAGGCCATGATTTTGCGGGCACTCGAGCTCTCGCATCGGCTGTGAAAAAGAAACTGCCGAACAGGATGAATGACGATGATGTCGCCACCACCACGCGCCGTGTCTTCCAAGCTCTGCGCATCGCTGTGAACGAGGAATTCAGTGCGTTCGATTCCTTTCTGCGTGAACTGCCCGATTGTCTTCGCTCCAGCGGACGGGTTGCGATTCTTACTTTTCACTCTGGCGAAGACCGTCGCGTGAAGAAAGCATTTCAAGCCGTCGCACGTATTGGGGGCTTTTCAAGCATCAGCGACCAGGTCCAGCGTCCGACTGCCGCTGAAATACAGAGCAATCACAGAGCCTCCTCCGCGAAGCTGCGCTGGGCAGTGAAGACATAGGAGGTTCACCCTTCAATCTTCGCTCCGATGTGGCGTGCAAATCCGCCAACAATGTTACGAATCCGCCATAAATGATTCGTGTGTGACACACTTGGCACTCACATAATCTTGAATGCTTTCGATTCACATTGAGTTTTGACATCGCTCGCCAGGGCCTTGAAGTATTTATTCCATTGTTTATGAATTCACTTTCTTTAGAGCAAGTAGTGATCAAAGCCAAACGTGAGGAGCGCCTCATCAAGCTGGCGGCATCTATCTTCATGATCATCGCTGTCGGAGGAATGATCATGCTGCTTGGCCGCTTATGGCATGTCAGAATCACTGATCGTCAGCGTGCGAATGCCGCCATGAGCCGGGAAGTTGAAGAACAGAAGCGAAAAAAGGGTGCGAAGCCCGTAGCCAACGTCATCGATCTTACCATCCGTAAAACGCCGCTTTGAGGCGCAAACTTTATTTGATCCACTGAATTTTGATCTCCTTGGCCAGGGCCTTGAACTCCGGGTCGCCGGTGACGAGCTCGGCTTTCTTCTCTTTCGCCAGTGCGGCAGCGAAGGCATCGGCGAGGCTCATTTTGAATCGTGATTTGAAATCGGCGGCGGTGTCGGCGAGGCGGCGGTCGGCGGGATGAAATTCGATGGGCGCGGCCTTCAATTCTTCGGCGATTACTGCCCACGCTGCATCGCCGTCCTTGCGCCGGATGATGTATTGCACCTCGGCGTAGTTGACCTCGGTCATGTGAACTGGCTGGTCGCGTTGGCCCGCCTTTTCGAGAATCTGCACCACGGTTTCGGCTCCAGCCTCGTCGCGCAGCAGCTTGAGCAGGGCATGGCTATCGAGAACCACCTGTGCAGCGGGCATACTTCGCGTCCTCCAGTTCGATTTCCGCGCGCTTGTGCTCGGCCCATTGCTCGGCAAGCGGTTTTTCGCCGGGCTTGCGCTTCAAAATGCCCCGTAGTCTTCGGATGGTGACCGCAGTAACCGGCTTGAGCAAGATGCCCTCCGGCGTGGCCTGGATCATGGCCTTGGTGCCGTCTTCGATGTGAAACTGCTTCCGCAACCACATGGGAATGACCACCTGGCCTTTCGTGGTGAACCACACGGAATCCGATTTAACAGCAATGCTCATGCCGTAAAATCTGACTCAAGCATTAAAAT
>JAYVZW010000152.1:0-6556 GCA_043783015.1 Verrucomicrobiota bacterium | reverse complement strand
GGATCCTGCGAGAGAAAGCCGCCTATGTGATGAAAGAAAACCCCGACCCGCCCGATGAAGCCGAGACGGTTTGGGAAATGAAAATTCACGATGTCGCCCACGCTCTGCGTCCGTTCTTCTCCCGTGGAAAACCGGTAGCGCAAGGTGTTGTCCTTCTGCTGTGCCTGCAGTTCTCTGGCCTGGGTGGCGAGAGTTTCGTATTCCTTCTGCAACGAAGCGCGGGTTTCTTTGATGGTCAGTTTTATGGCTTCACGTGCTGCTGCGTCCCGCTTCTCGTCGCGTTCCAGCAAACGCAACTCGGCATCCAGCGCGGTCATTTTCCGATTGATGGCGCCGATGGATTTCTTCTCAATGATCTCGATGTTTTTCCTGCGTTGTGCCGCCTCGTTGACCAGACTCCGCAGCTTGCCGGCAAACTCCGGTGAGGAGGCCATGAGCGCCCCACCCTGTTTCATCTCCAGGGAGATGGGATGAAAGATGGCGTTCCCATACTCGATGCGCTCCGCCACTATGATGTCCTCCGGCATGGTCTGGCGGGCGATTTCGCTTTGCGAGATAAAACGATATGACAGGCCGTAAGCATCCTTGTTGCCGATGTGAAGCTGCAACTCGCCGGAGCCGTCCGCCTTGACTTGAACGCGGGTGATCTCTCCCGCGACCTTGGTTTTGCCATCCTTAAATACAAACTCCGTCACGCGCGACGGCCAGAACACAGTGATGCCGTGTGAGAAGACGAGCAGCAGCAGGCCCACCACCATGGTGACACCCACCGCCAGTCCCATGGCCGTGAGCCAGACGAAGGATTCTCCGCGAGGCGGCACTGGTTTTGCTTTAAACAAAGGAGCCATGCGGAATCAGGCGAGCTTGAATTTTTCCCTCAACCGTGTGCGAAGAACTTCCGCGACGGTGTTGAGGATGAAAGTGAGGACAAAGAGCACCATCGCGCCGAGAAACAGCGCGCGGTAATGCGTGGAATGAACCGGCGCTTCCGGCAGTTCGACAGCGATATTCGCCGCCAGTGTTCTCATGCCGTTGAACAAATTCCATTCCATGATGGGCGTGTTCCCGGTGGCCATCACGACGATCATGGTCTCGCCCACGGCGCGCCCAAGGCCGATCATCAAAGCGGAGAAAATTCCCGCAGACGCCACGGGCAGCACCACGCGGCGCACAGTCTGCCAGCGGCTCGCGCCGAGTGCGTGGGACGCGGCGATGATCGAGGTCGGCACATTGGAGATGGCATCTTCCGCGATGGTAAACAGCACGGGAATGACGGCAAAGCCCATCATAAAACCGACGACGAGGGAGTTGCGTTGATCAAAACTGCAACCGGAAACCTTCGGCCACCAAAGACGGAAATCAGCCGTCTGTTTGCCAGTCGCAGGATCGGTGACAACGCACACCAGCGACTCGATCAATGGCCCAAGTTGCCACATCACAAAGGCGACGATGAACATGATCGGTATAAACACCAGCCACTCCCTGCCTTGCTTCAACCGGGAGCGCGTGCGCACCGGCAAGCGTCCCCAGATGATGCCCACGATGATGGCGGATGCAGGCACTCCGACGCAGACGAGGAAAAATGAAATGACGCGCGTCTCCAAAATCGGCGCGAGCCAGAGCGCGGCGAGAAACCCCAGCACGACCGAAGGCAGCGAGGCCATGATTTCCATCACGGGTTTAACGACGCGTTTCACATCGGGATGCAGAAAATGCGCGGCATACACCGCCGCCAGCAGCGCGACCGGCACTGAGAAGATCATCGCCCATAGCGTGCCTTTTAACGTGCCGTAGATTAGAGGTGTGAGCGAGAGCTTGGGCTCGAATTCATCGGAACCGCCCGTGGACTGCCATTCATACTTGGGCTGGTTCGCGCCTTCATACCAGACCTTGCCGAAGAACGCCTTCCATCCAGCCTCGGGATGCGGATCGTCCAGCAAGTAGCGTCTGAGCTTTCCATCGGTGCCCAGAAAAACCATGTGTTCAAACTTCCCGTCCACTGTCGCGGCGGCGATTTGGAAAGGCAGTTTCTGCTCCCAGCGCACATCCTCCGTGGTGGCGTGACGCAAAGAGGCGAAATCGCCCGCGCCAATGAGATAAGATTTATTCCGCTGGCTGCCGCAGAAAAATGATGCGCCATGCGCCAGCGCCGGGAATGTCTTGGTCCGGGCATAGATGCGCCGGTCGCCACCCTCGGGGATGAGCAGGCTGAACATGCGGGATTCACCCGCAGCATTGGTGAAAACAATGGACACATCGCCAAAGACAAAATCCATCGAGGTGATGGCCGGCGACTTGGAATCGCCAAAGGGTTTGAACTCCTGCCTCTTTTCCAGCTTGCCATCATTGAGAAAAAAATAATGGACCGTGCCCGCGTCATCGGCAATCAACAAGCCGTCTCCCATCTGCGGCACCAGCAAAAACGCGGGTTGACCGCTGATCTGCGAAGTGAGGTCAAATTCATCACCCTTGACGATTTTACCTGCGCCCATGAGTGATTTTTTTTGCGCCAGGGGAAAGGCGAGAACTTTCCGCGCGCCATTCTGATTCTGCACGGCGGCGAAGAACTTGCCGGAACCGGAATCGCCGTAAGCCACTTTCTCGATCGACGCGCCAGCCTGTCCGATGGGCAGCATTTCACTGACTTTGGCAGAACCCCGCACGTGTGTCTGGTCTCCGCTTCCTTGGGTCGTGTATTCGATCTGGATCCAGCCGATCTGACCGCTTTGAGTGCCGAAGACCAGCCGATGCGACGCCGCATAGTAGTTCAAGGCGCTTGGCCTGGCTCCTTCCGGCAGGTTTAATTTTTCCGTGATGATCTTTCCGTCCTGCGCCAGATCGACAAAGCGCAACTCATCACCGCCCTCGTATAGAAACGGCATTTTCGCCCATTCATCAACGCCCAGCGCCCTGACTTTGGCCGCATCCGCCACCACCGCCGTTTCCTTGTCCTCGGTGACGGTGGCACCCTGAAACAAGGGTAAAACTTGGCTGAGGATGAAGATAAAGATGCCAAAAACCGCCACGATGACGCCCAGGCCGCCGATCCTGATGATCCACGTCATCAGCGTGTCGAGTCGCAGTGTGGCCTTGGAAGCGAGAAAGCGCTCCGGCACCGGACGTCTGACGCGCGGTGAACTCGGGGGCATGGGCGATTCTGATGCTGGCACGGCGTGAAAAATTTAAATGAGAAGCGGCTATGCCTGTTGGAGCATAGCCGCGCGCGTGCAATACGAAAATTCGAATTACGCTTACTCAGTGGCCTTTGCCGACTCAGCGGAGATATCGGCCGGCAGCGGGAAGTAACCGTCCTTGACGACGATTCCCTGGCCCTGCTTCGACGCGATAAATTTGATAAACTCAGAGGTCAGCTTGTCGAGAGGCGCGCCGGATTTTTTGTTTACATAAACATAAAGGAAACGGGCCATCGGATAATCACCGCTCAGGCAGTTTTCATAGGTCGGCTCGATGAATTTGTCGCCCTTGTCGGAAAGCGGCAAAGCGCGCACGCCAGAGGTGATGTAACCGATGCCGGAGTAACCGATGCCGGACTTGTCAGAGGCAACACCCTGAACGACCGCGGAGGAACCGGGCTGTTCTTTGACGGTGGCCTTGAAATCACCTTTCTGCAGAGCATGCTCCTTGAAGAAGCCGTAGGTGCCGGAGGCGCTGTTGCGACCGTAGAGCGAGATCGCTGTCGTGGCCTGATCGGTCAAGGCCAGATCGCCCCAAGTCTTTACGTCCTTACCACCGCGCTTGAGCGTGCTGCCGAAGATGCCATCCACCTGCGTGAGGCTCAGGCCCTTGATCGGGTTGTCCTTGTGAACGAAGACGGCGAGGGCGTCGATCGCCACCTTGATCGCGGTCGGTTTATAGCCAAATTTTTTCTCAAACGCGTCGATCTCTTCGTTCTTCATTGGACGGCTCATGGGGCCGATCTGCGAAGTTCCTTCGATCAAGGCGGGCGGCGCAGTTGCCGATCCTTTGCCCTCGATTTGGATGTTGACGTTGGGGTAGGCTTTCTTGAAGCCCTCGGCCCAGAAGGTCATGAGATTGTTCAGCGTGTCCGAGCCGATGGAGTTCAAGTTCCCGGAAATGCCGCTGACGGGTTTGTATTCCGGGATGGAGGCGTCAACCACCACGGGCGCGGCGGAAACGGAAATGGCCAGGCTCGAGGCCAGGGTGCAAAGAGCGTATTTGAGGATGTGTTTTCTCATGTTTGTAGGGTTATATTTGGGTCGTTGGGCCGGAAAAACCGGCCACCCCTACCCATGCAATCCCTGCGCAAGCCCGGCAAACGAGCTTGTGTGAACAATTTGTCACATTGGCGCCGGCACATGGCGGAATCACTTTGAAGTTGTCACATGGGTCACCGTCCTAGTTTGCAATGCCTTCGTAACTTCAAGAAGAGACGTCGAATATTTCCACTTGATGGTTTCCGGTGCGACGATTATTAACGGCGCTCGCAATCGAAATTCGATAATGGCTTCTGTTGACCGGCCTCTGCACGCGTTCTCTCCGGCTTCAGTGAAAAAGGCGGTGCGCGCCGAAGGTTCTACAAAGAGAAAACCAAATTGCCCTGCCAGCGCACCCAAATATCATTTCGCCATCCGCCTGACTCACGGTGCGACAGCGCGGTGAAACGTCCGCGCTGATAACACTTGGTGGAGCGCGTCAAAGCAGTTGAAGCCGCGGGTCAGTATCTCATCATCGCCCAGGCCCATCTGCGCCCACCCACGGAGCACGGCGAGCAAACCCACACCTTCGACACGTCCGAACTTCTCATCGCCAAGGTCCGTATCGTGAATGATGGCGGCGATTTCACCAACAGCGCGATCCGTGATTCCGAAGCGCTTTATCAAAGTCTCAAAGGTGCAGTCCTCGCCGTGATGCCCGAACTCCACGTCCACCATGTCATACGGGATGGATGCAGGAAGGGCAGCGGGATCGCGGCCAAAGACAAACGTGGCCTTCTCATCAATGAACTTTTTGATGAGCCATGCCGAACCCACGCGATCCACTTCCGGCTTTGGCCTCGTGAGCCACCTGCGCCCCTGGTAACTCTTGCGGGGCAACAGCTTCGTGGGCGCAGCGGACTTCGCAGATCCGCCAGCCGCCAGTCGGCGCAGCAGCATTTCCGCGTCCGCTGCCTTTGAGCATTCGAAAAAGTCAATCTGCCGCACGGCCTCAAACCGGGCGTGCAACTTTTCCAAGCCCTCAGGTGCCTGATGGCGCCGCCTTCCCTTTCGCGGGAGCAAGGTTTTTGCGCTCTTCATGATCGCTTGGTAATCCGCCGACCTTGCCCGCTGGAAAAGGGCCACCAGATCCTCATCGGTCACGCCGTCCACATGCGCCACGCGCACCAGTGTGGCATCGCCGCCTTGTTCGCGCACCCGCTGGCCGAGCCATTGAAAACACTCATAGAGTTCGGGCCGGTCTGGAAGGATGGAAGCGGAGGTTTTCAGCGGCACCGCACCGATGCGCTTGAGATGCCGCCAGAGGCTCAGACGTGCCGCCCCATGTTTGGAGGTGAGACTGTAGAGGAGCAGAAGCCATGAATGCGTCAACATCAGGGAGGATTCCTACTGTGGGATAAGTAACAGATATTTCAACTTGATTCATCTCGTTCATTGACATAATAACTTTGTCATGAATGCAAAACTGATGCCTACCCTGCTGGCGTTCTTATCTGCCTCTGCACTCCATGCAGGGCTGGACACAGCAAAGATTGAATCTCTCACGGGACTCAAAGGAAAACTAAACGAGGCAGCGGATGTGTTTAAAGTCAGTGTCCCGCGCACGGATATGAAGGTGAAGGTGGATGGCTGGGAAATGCCGCCCTTCATGGGCCTGACCTCGTGGGCTGCGTTCACTCAGGGCAAGGGAGCGGATGCGATGGTCATGGGCGACTTGGTGCTGATGCAGAACGAAGTGAATCCTGTGATGAGCGCCGCGTTGGACAACGGCCTGACCGTCACCGCGCTGCACAATCACTTCTTCTTCGACGAGCCCAAAGTGTATTTCATGCACATTGGAGGAGAGGGATCTGTCGAGACGCTCGCCAAGGGAGTCCGAGCGGCACTAGATGCCGTCAAGCAGGTTCAGGATACGACTAAAATTCCATCCAGCTCATTCGGCGGAGAAAAACTACCGGCGAAAAGTTCCGTCAGCGCTGATGCCCTCGAGCAAATCTTCCGTGCCAAGGGTGAGACGAAAGACGGAATGTATAAAGTTGTGTTTGGGCGCAAAACAAAAATGGCGTGTGACTGCGAGGTTGGCAAAGACATGGGCGTGAACACTTGGGCCGCGTTCGCTGGCTCGGATGACAATGCCGTGGTGGACGGCGATTTCGTGGCCCTGGTGGACGAACTTCAGCCGGTCCTTGCATCGCTTCGCAAATCCGGAATCAACATCGTGGCCATTCATCATCACATGGTTGGGGAGACCCCGCGCTACATTTTCCTTCACTACTGGGGCAGGGGCACGGCGGCTGGCTTGGCCACGAACATCAAGAAAGCGCTGGAGCTAACCATGAAGTAGGAAGTGATGAAAGTGC
>JAYVZW010000151.1:0-6561 GCA_043783015.1 Verrucomicrobiota bacterium | reverse complement strand
ATTTTCACCACAAAAAGTGCTGCGCTTGTAAGCGCGACCAGCCCAAAAGGCAAAGTCACTGCTTCCGTCGTGTATCCCAAAAGTGTGTTATGAAACATGGGGATTGCTGATTCTTTGGAGCATCATTTTGATAGACCCTTTGCTGACAACATAAATTGTCGCGCAACTATCCTGCCGCCCGAATGCCTGTGACGATTTTCCATATTCAGTCACTAGGTTAAGGACGTCTCCCTGAAATGTTGCCTGCCAAGCGAGATTTTCTCGACGAATGACGACTTCACCCCGCTTTTTGTTCTCCTCGTCAATCCTGCACTCGGGGGCCAGGCACCACCTAGTGCTCATCATTTCGTCGCCGCTTGCCGAATCCTCGATGCAGACTCCCATCTTATTGGCGGTGACCGCACGCTTCACTCTCAGCCCCTCAAGTTTGTGCTCTATCACTACAACATCATCAACAAGCCTAGCCACAGGCTGCCTATGATGCTCCGCCCACAGAAACGTCCCCATCCTTCGCGGCGTCTTGAATCCCCCAACCGGTTGCGGCCCGTTGTGTGCATTCCATGAGGCAAGCTCCGCGCGTAGTTTCTCCGCTCCATAATAGCCACCCGTCCCGGGATCAATGACCAGCGCATGTTCCCCATCCCAGATGGATACATGCAGCGCATCGCAATGCCCATGCGCCGCCATTTTTCCGAAACCGAGCGGCGACGCATCCACCCGGACTTTCCATCCATCGCACTCGATGACCGCCATGCCGCTTTCCTTTGCTATCCACCAATGCCGATTTTGGATTTTGTATTTTGTATTTTGTATTGAAGAACCGCCGAGCCAAAAATTTAGGGCGGTTGCGCCGCTCCCTGTTTCTTTAAGCATCCACACGCACCACTCCGCAGCGACTTTGTCGCGCCGCATTGTCAGCGGCACAATCTGTGCATCATCGTTGTCCCCGTAGTCCCACGAGTCCTGCGAATGCGACATACGCACAAAAAATTCTGCTGCACGCTGCAAACGCTCAACCACTGGCCCGCTATTAACGTTCATCGCACGACAAGCGTGGAGCACCAACTCAAAGGCAAACAAATGATAGTGCAACGCCTGTTCGCGATTACCGCCGTCTTCCGCGAATTGTGCCAGCATGCACCCTGCAATCTGATCCCACAGCCCCTCTGCTTTGCCCGCAATGCTTTCCATCTCGGGCCACCGCTTCACCGCCATTAGCAGGCCCGTGAGTTCACCGAGACGATGATTGTTCGCTGATGAACCATAGGACAGATGTCGCCGCGTCCACCAAACATGCGCCGGGACGATGGCGTCGCGCAGCTTGAGTTGCATTTGCCCCATCTGCGATCTGCCATCTGCCGTTTGCGAGACAAAAGCATCGAACCAGCAGATATTGATCAGCCGCAACCCGGCCTCCAGCGCGCTCGTCCAGTTGATGCCTTCGCCAACCGGATTCCTACCAACCCAGTCGGCGAGCCACGACTGCGCGCGCGTGGTCGCATCAACATCATCATTCAACCAACCATGCATAGCTAGCCGAACAGGTTCGGCCCAGCGATTGATCTCCCAGATCGTGCGCACATCCGCGCCATCCGGCAGTGAGCGATGATTGAGTTTGCCGTTCACTGGCACGCTGACTCCTCGCATGTAGTCGCGATGCCAGTCCGGCGGTAGCGACACCTGCACTTCCTTCCAGCCAAAGAGCGACCATTTTCCATCTAGTAACCTTGCCGCATCGCATGCGAGAGTTTGCTTCAGCAAGGCTGGCGCAGCCTCACGCGATGGCAACGATGGACAATCCGCTGGCTCTTGAGTGAGGCGCACATTTTTGATCGCACCGAGCGCAAAAGGCTCCGCAATGTGCTTCGCTTTTCCCACCACGCGATACCACAACTCAGCGATGCCCATCGCGCGGAACCGGTGCCAATACCAAAGTGCGTCGGCCATTTTGTTGAGTGGCGTCCCCGTCAGGAGTCGAACCTGAATCAGCGGTTTAGGAAACCACCGTTCTATCCATTGAACTACGGGGACAATGGATTACGCGAGAAGATTGCCGTGATTCGTCGCGCGCGCAAGCATGCGGTCATGCCAGCGTGATGCTGTGGCATTCACGAATGGAATCGAGCGCCGCGAATGTTAGCTGCATGCTCTGGCGCGACTGCACGTAGGGCAACGGATGCGACGCGGCGCCTTTGAGAAACGCCATCCACGCGGCCATTTCCTCGGAATGGCCTTTGCTCGCGAATTTCTTCACGCAAGATTTGCGACCCTGATACAAAATGAGCCGTTGGAAGTTTTCGCACTCGGCGACGATTCCGTTCGCGAACACGCGGAAAGTTTCTTTCGGGAAGGTGGCTTCTCCTTCAGCGGAGTAGATGAGTTGAAATGACGAGCCGTTGCTGAACTCGATCTGCGCAGTGACGGAGTCGGGGAACGCGCTGCGACCGCGCACATGGCCGATGGTTTGCGCGGTGACGCGAACCGGTTTGGCATCGAGCACGAAACACGCAAAATCAAAGAAATGGCATGTCTCGCCCAGCACACGTCCGCCGCTCTCCTCAAGGTTGGCATACCAATGATCCGGCGCGAGCGGTCCGGCGAAGACGTGATAGGCGAGTGATTTCGCTCCGGAGATCGCGGCGAGTGATTTTTTCAGCTCAACTGTCGCGGGAGCGAAGCGACGGTTGAACCCGACCATCACAGAGCCCCGTGTGGAAGACATCGCGACGTCTATTTTTTCAAGTTCATCGCGTGTCAAGCAGAGCGGCTTCTCGACAAAGATGTGCTTGTTCGAGGCAAGTCCACCAAGCACCAGCGGCGCATGCAGATGATGCCGCGTGCCGATCATCACTGCGCCGCCCTGAGTCGCGAGCACTTTCGCTGAATCCGTATCCGCATTTGCGAAGCCGAACTTTTCCTGCACGTATTTCGCGTTAAGACCGGTGGCGTTCACAATCGTGCCGAGGGTGATCTTCCCTTTCAAGTGCGGCAGCAACATCGTGCGCGCGAAGTTTCCGGCGCCGATCACGTCCACAGTTTCGGATTTCGGATTTCGGATTTCGGATTGAATTGCTGCTGTAAATGGCTTCGCCTTTCCCGAATCCGGAGTCTGCAATCCGCAATCCGCAATGCAGTCGTATTCAAGCACCACCCCGATATCCGAATTCCCATCGCGCATCAGTTCATCATAAACCAACACTGCATCCGAAAACTTTGCTCGTCGCGTGGTCACGGGAGCGAGGTTCAGTTGTCCGTTGCGCATAAGTTCGAGGCAAGCCTCGAAGTTCCGGTTCTCAGTCCAGCGCACATGGCCGATGGGGTAATCATGCCCGCCCCACTCATAATGCGGATCGTAGCGGCCTGGGCCGTAGCTGCGCGAGTAACGCACTTGAATGTCCTTCATGTAAGCCGTCTTCCACGACAGTTCCGCATCATAAATGCCCACGATCACCATCACGCCGCGATCACGCAGACAAGCAATTGCGGAGTCCGCAGCCTCGCGACCTTTACCTCCAATGCAAAGCAACGCCGCATCCACGCCGTAGCCATTTGTCCATGCGCGCACTTCGTCTTCGAGTTTGCATTGTGATGGATTCACCACACGCTCCGCGCCCATCACCTTTGCAGCGTCTAGTCGCGATGAGACAAAATCCGTCGCCATCACGCGCGCACCGGCGGCTTTGAGCAAACTCGTTGCCAGCAAACCGACAGGCCCCTGCCCTATGACGAGAACACGTTCCCCGATCCGCGCACCACTTTGTCGCACCGCCTCCATCGAGATCGAAGCCAGCGTGGTGTAAGCAGCCTGCCAGTCCTCCACACCATTCGGAATCGGAGTCGCGAGCAAGTCCGGCACCGCGATCATCTCTGCATGAAACGCGCACTCCGCGCCGCCGCAGGCTACGCGATCACCGACGCGGAACCGCGTGTTCAATTCATCTACCGCCACCACCATGCCTGCTGCCGAATATCCAAGTGGTGTTGGCGACTCCAGTCGATTGCGCACCTTCTCCATCGCGGCCTTCCAACCTAGCGTCTTGGCAGTCTCGATCACCTTGCGCACCTGATCGGGCCTCGCCTTCGCTTTTTGCAGTAGGGACATCCGCGCCTGCTCCACCTTCATCTTTTCGGTGCCCGGCGAGATCACCGAGCTCGTCGTCCGCACGAGGATGCCGCCTTGCGGCAGTGCGGGCGCGGGGACCTCCTGCAGCTCAAGACGCCCATCCTGATATTGTGCGAGTTGTTTCATCCGACAGACTCCTTGATGAATCTCCACACGAAAAGCGGGTTGTTTCGAAAATACCGCCCCCCCAGCCGCTTCGGCTCCTGAATTACGCGGAACAACCACTCCAAACCCAGCCGCCGCATCCAGCGCGGTGCCTGCTTGACGAGGCCCGCATGGAAATCAAATGCCGCGCCTACTCCGAACATCAGCGTCGTGCTGAGCCGGTCCAGATAGGCCGACATAAAACGCTCCTGCTTCGGCGTGCTCAAACCCACCCAGATCACGTCCGGCTTTATTGCCTCCACCTGCGCAATGAGCCGCAAGTCCTCCTCCGCCGTGAGCGCGCGGAACGGCGGACAATATGTGCCCGCGATCTTCACGCCAGGCACTTTCTCCTCCAGAGCCGCCTTCAACTGCTCCGCAACACCGGACGCACCACCATACAGAAAATGTTTCCACCCCGTCCCCACACCGCGCCGGAGCACCTCCAACATCAAGTCGGGACCATAGACGCGGTCCATCTCCTTGAAGCCCTTTATCCAGCCGATCCACGAGAGAGGCATTCCGTCTGGCGTCACTAGGAACGCCTTCTGCAGAATCTCCCGAAACTCAGGCTGCTCATACGCCTCAGTGAGTCCATGCACGCCCGTCACGCAGACATATCCCTTTGCCTTCGCATCAAGTGCATGCTCCACCTCCGCACAACACGTCTCCATGTTCATGGCGTTCACCGGAGAGCCGAGGATGTTGAACTTCGCGATCATCATTTCAATCCGGTGACCAGCCACCGATGCTTTCCAGCGCTGGTCTTTTCCACTTGCCTCACTTCGCGCAGTGTGAGCGTGAAATCATCACCCAGCTTCCTCAGCAAACCAGCGCGTATCGCATCCAAGCGTGAGCTTTGCCACAGCGGTCCGGGTTGATAGCGAAACTCCACCTCACCTTCGCACGCTTGATAAAACTGCACAGCGAGAAGTCCGTCAAAGGTGCGATCGTGCATATTAATCGCGGTGAGCGATATGCGGCGGCCGGTGGCGCTGACGAGAAATTCGTAGTCGCGGCCAATAACTTCTTCGACTGCGGGCCACGGCGCAGCTTGACTGTCCAGCGTCGAACTACACTTCACGTAATCACCCGTGCGGTAGCGGATGAGCGGCATGACGTGATTGTGAAACGAGGTGCCGATAACTTCGCGATGGCCGTTTGCATCCGGCTCGCCGAATTCGACGAATCCATACGTCGGCCAGAAGTAGAGATGATTCGACGTGCGGCCCTGACCCGCGAGCACCACTCGCTCGCTGTGGCCATACCAGTGGAACACGGGCGCGGCGAAAATTTGCTCAAGGTAGTTCTGCGACTCGCGCGTGAGTTTTTCTGATCCGCAGAGCACCGATGTTAGATCAAACTCAAGTTTTAACCCCGTCTGTTCCAATCCACGCGCAAGCATCAATGCGGCACTGGGATACATATGCAGATGCAGGGGGCGAAACTGGTTGAGCGCAGCCACATACTCCGGCAGCCGTTCCAATGTAAAATGATATGACGAAAGGATGAGCCAGTTCCGAGTCGCATCGAAGTATCTGATGTCACCATCCGCCCTGCTCGAAGTGACACCGCCACGAATCACCGCAATGCGATCTCCCCTGCGATAACCACGGCGCGACCACTGTGCTTCGAGATAGGCCTGTTCCTTCGGACGACTCACGCCCTTGTGCAGATAGAATCCGACTGGCACGCCGCTGGAACCGCCTGTTGTTATATAGAGCCGCTGCATGGCATCAAATTCAGGATTCACCATCTGCTCTCTATTCGAGATCAAGTCCTGCTTCGTAAGCAATGGATAATCCGCCATCTGCTCCAATGATTCGAACTCTGCCGGATCAACTCCACTGGCTGCGAACCGCTCCCTGTAAAACGAAGTTTTCGCCGCAGCGATCAGAGACTCGCGCAGCGCATTGATTTGATATTTCGAAATTGTCTCCGCATCCCACGATTCCACGTCGTGCGCTTCACGCTTAAACCGCGCATACTGCACTCCGTGGCGCAATGAACTCGGCATCAAACGCAACGCATGCCCCGCCAATGACTTCACCGGCTGCGGCGCTGCCTCGTAGAGCTTAAGCAGCGGATAGAGGGTGTCCTCAAGAGACATTACGGTTTGTTATACGCGATTGATGTTTCATGTAGAGATTGCCATCGAACTCAGCGACCTCGCGGTAACCGGCATCCGTGAGCAGTTTTCGCAACTCAACAAGACTTGTCCCAAACTCCCGCAATTGATCGTCATAACCTTCGATGCAAAGCGCAGGCTGGTGCCTTTCCAAAATCGCCACCAT
>JAYVZW010000150.1:0-2172 GCA_043783015.1 Verrucomicrobiota bacterium | reverse complement strand
ACAAAATTTCCATCATTCGCTCAATGAGTTCCAAGACGGGCGCGCATGAGCAGGGAAACTATCTCATGCACACCGGCTACGATGAGCGTGGCACCATCATCCACCCCACGCTCGGCTCATGGGCGCAGCATCATCTGGGCAAGTCCCACAAGACGCTCCCCGCCAGCGTGACCATCGGCACCGGCAATACCAACGCCGGATTCTTCCCGCCCGCGCTCGCCCCCATCCCGATCAGCAACCCCGATGGCGGATTGCAGAACGCCAAGTCCAACGTGGACAATGCCACCTTCCGCGAACGCCTCTCGCTCATGGGCGAGCTCGACAGCGGCTTCCGTAAAAAATTCGATGTCGCACCGGTCAAGGCCTACTCCGAGTTTTATGATCAAACCATGCAACTGCTGACCAGCACGGATCTGGAAGCCTTTGATCTCAGCAAGGAAACTGAAGCGACAAAGAAACTCTACGGCAACGGCTTCGGCAAAAGCTGCATGCTGGCCCGCAGGCTGGTGCAGCATGGAGTTCGTTACGTGGAAGTTCAGAGCGGTGGATGGGACATGCACGGTGACGTGGATGGTTCCATGGCCCGCACTGGCGCCGCCATGGACGCCGGGTTCGCCGCCTTGCTGGATGACCTTTCCAAGACCGGTTTGCTCGCAACCACGATGGTTGTGATGTTCTCCGAATTCGGGCGCACCCCGCACATCAACGAGAACCGGGGTCGCGACCACTATCCGAAAGTGTTCTCCACCGTCTTTGCTGGCGGGGGAGTTAAAGGCGGCTTCGTTTACGGCTCGTCCGACAAGGAAGGCAAGGAGCCGACCGACAAGCAGGTCACACCGCAGGATTTCATCGCCACCGTTGGCGCGGGCCTTGGCCTGCCCATCGAGAAGGTGGTCATGTCGCCATCAGGCCGTCCCTTCACGGTGGGTGACAAAGGCAAGGCAGTCACGGAAATCTTTGCGTAACAGATCTACTGGGTTGAGCGGAGTTTTTTAAAGGGCCGCAGCAAAATTCGCTGCGGCCTTTTTATTTAAACTCATGGATCACAAAGGATTCCAGAAAGTAAATGAATCCGATTTGAGGCCGGTATTGACCGCATCAGTCGAAAACGGCATAGTAATGCTTCCACTAACATGTTTTCGCACTTCCTCTCACTCGGGGCCGACCGGTCTGCATTTCCGCATTGCATGAGACGGTCATCGCTATTCTTGGCGACGGCTTTGTGGATGGCCGGAAATGCCTTTGCCCAATCTCCGCTGGAAAAGGTTGATGCCCAGCAAAAGCCGATCATCCATCGCAACAGCCTCGGCATGAACTTCAGGGAAATACCCAGCACACCGGTTTTGCTTTCGATCTACGAAACGCGGGTCGCCGATTGGGCCGCCTTCTTAAGCGCGACGCAATATGAATGGGCATTCAAAACGCACTTCACACAAGACCCCGATCATCCAGTCGTAAACACCAACGTCCAGGATGCCATTGCTTTCTGCGCTTGGCTCACGGATAAAGAACGCACCGAGGGCACCATCACCGCGCTCCAGTCTTACCGTCTCCCCACCAACAAAGAATGGGACGCCGCCGTTGGGCTGGCCTCGGGGCGAACCGCTTCCCGCGATTTGACACAGAAAGTGGCTGATGAACAAAGCTTCCCCTGGGGTGTTGAATGGCCGCCACCGACAACAGCGGGCAATTTTAATTTCACCGAAATTACCGGGAAAGAAGACGGCTATGCTTATACTGCCCCAGTTGGGCATTTCGCGCCCAATGCCGATGGATTTTATGACCTCGCCGGAAACGCATGGGAATGGGCGCGGGATCAGCAGGTGGGAGCTGATGTCAGCGGCACTTTGCGCGGAGGATCGTGGATGTATTTCCGCAAAGAATGCCTGCTCTCCAGTTATCGTTATCGCGTCCCCTCGGATATACGCGCGGCCAGTATCGGCTTTCGCTGCGTCTTTGAAGACAAGCACCGCACCGCCGCTTTCCTCGCAGGCCAGCAAAAAACCACAGAAGAAATTGAAAAACAACGACGTGAACAGCTTCTGGCACGTCCGGACGTCAGTGCCGAAGACATCGCCAGAATGCGCGAGCAGCTCTCCGCCAAGAAAGACGTGGCGACCAAGGAAAATACTTTGCCCGATATCAAGAACCTCAAACCTGCGCAGCCAAACA
>JAYVZW010000149.1:0-2172 GCA_043783015.1 Verrucomicrobiota bacterium | reverse complement strand
AAGCGTTCCTGGTCGTCGCGCCACGACTCCCGCATTCAGTTCTGCTGCTGCCCCTCATCATCGCTCGGAACCACAAGCACAGGACAATGGGCGCGTCTTAACACACCATCTGTTACGCTACCGATAAGTAAATTGTAGAACGTGCTGTGGTGATGTGATCCCAATATAATCATATCCGCCTCCAGTTTCTTTGTTTCCGTTAACACGGTTTCTACATTTGCGCCTGTCAATTGCTGGACCATTGCACGCACTCCGAATTTGACCAGTGAATCGCGCATTTCCAGTAGACGAGAGTATTCCTTATGGACCACCTCGGGAGACGGTTCTTGCGTGATCGTCGGCGAGACAATTCCTAAGTCGACAACCACCGGTTCCTTTGCCACCACATGCATAATGATCACCTGACTATCGAATGCCTTGGCCAGCGTGTGAGCCTGCTTGAGCACTTTGAAACTGAGATCGGAGAAGTCGACAAGGGCCACGATTGTTTTCATTGCAACGAGTCTACCGTTGATTCGCTCAGCAGCAAAGCACTTAACTCCGGTGGCGGACATCATCTTCCGTTCACAGTGATTTTCGCGTGCGAAATCAATGAAACCGCGCTCGACATCGGTGTGGATTAGTTTGACGTGAACGCAATCGCCTAGGTCGAGATTTTGAAACCCACGCTCCCCGCGTGAATCGCATTCAGTGCGATCTTGAGAATAAATTATCTCACCTCCGGGTAACCACCAGCCTGCATGTTCCAGTCATCGGCACGACATCCTCTTCAATGTGGCCAAAGCCATAGATCACGCGTTTGTCAGAAACGCCAGCTACCCATGGGCCGTAAAAATGAAGGCTGCGCTCCAGACGAGTTCGTGGTGATGGCAAGGCAGGCTTTGGTCCGATAATACAATCCAGCGGCACATGCAGGCTCCTGACGTTGTTCAGCCAGATTTTCCATTGCCACCCTTCAGACTGTGAACTCGCTGTGACAGGCATGGCCACCACACCATCTGGACACTTGCCCGGCGCATCTTGCATCAGCAAGTGCCAAGATTCCCGTCGAACCGCCACCCATGGTCTGCCTGATTCACTGCCCTGAGGATCGGTCCAGTAGTCGGTGTAAATGAGCCGGCCATCCGAGGAATTAAAGATCATCACCATGAGTGTTCATTAGAACACTTAACGCGCACGGGAGCCAGATCAAGCGTGAACTATAATCCTTTCAGCTCATCTGGCAGTGGCTCCACGCAATCAGGAGCTTCATAGTTACCGTGAGCGTTTCTTCATCACGATTTGAATCGGATATGTATCCCCCGGTTCATTGACGTTTTCATTGCTCCTCATGGATGCAAAGAATTTGCTTCTGTTTTTTGCACGCCACCCACCGCCGGACGCGCGTTGGAAAATTCTTCAAATAAGTCCTGGCCCTAAATTTCCATAGAAATGTTGCCTCAATGATCCCCTTTGACGCCCGTGCTTCCATCCCGCTTAATTGGCACTGTGTCCGCCACCCATTCTGTAAACCGTCAGTTCTCCGTGATTGCCGTCCTGGCCATTTGCACAGTGCTGAACTCTTCCGCTGTTCACGGCGCGGACGAGGTATCGCTGAAGGAGAAATTGACGCCTTCGTTCTGGCAAAAGGATCCTGATGCTGGATTTGAGGACGAGGGCCGCATGCATTGCGCACCGACGGCGGTTTCGGGCGGGCTGATTTATTTGTCGCGGAACTTCGGATGGAAGGATATTGTCGTCGGCACGAGTCACAACCGGCAGATCGAGATCATCAACGATCTCGCGAAGAAATTTCACACGGACCCGAGCATCGGCGGCACCAACCCTGACCGCATCCTCTCTGGGCTGCGCGCACACGTGAAATCGCACGACCATGTGTTTGACCGTCTCGAAGTGATGACATGGCGCAACCTGAGCCTCGGTAACCAGAAGTTCAGCCTGGGAACCAAGCCCAAGCTCGAGTGGTTGCGCAAAGCCGCGCGCAGCGAAGACACGGTCGTGGTGGCGAATTTCGGCTGGTATTACGCCGGTGAGAATGGTTACACCCGCAAAGGCGGCCACTGGGTCAACGTCGTGGGGGCGGACGCAAAAGCAGCGACGCTGCAGGTTCGCAACCCCTACCTGCCCACACGGGAGCAGACCGTCAAGACTTCCGTCACCTTGACCCCGCTT
>JAYVZW010000148.1:0-2175 GCA_043783015.1 Verrucomicrobiota bacterium | reverse complement strand
CACCGCCGCACGTTGCCGGGCGCTGATCGTGGGTTTGCGTCCCCGTCCCGGACGATCTTGCGCCAGACCCGCCAGCCCGCCCTCGACATAACGCTCGCTCCAGCGTCCGGCCTACTGGCGACTGATCCCAGGCTCCAGGCCAATCTCTCCATGGGTCTTGCCTTCGGATGCCAGCAGCACCACCTGTGCCCGTTGCACCAGCCGCTGCGCACCACAAGGCGGAGTTCATCTTTTTGCTCAGGACTTAGTTCAATGGATAGGGCATGACGCATGCCCACACCTTGACACATCAAGTGCAACTAGTTTGTTATACTATTTCGCGCGCACTACACTAGGCCCCGTGGTTAATCGCTTGGCCTCTCCATTCGCCTACCAATCGCTGGTAGGCAACGTGGCTAGCCGCGCCAACTCGTCCACCAACAGCGCACTGGGCTTGAAATTCCTCAAGGGTATTGACGTTCTGCTGGCGGAAACCGGCTCTACCACGGGTGCCGCCGCCGTCGTCCAGACCAAACAAGCCTTGCACGCCGCCGGTTTGCTGCACACCGGAGACACGCAACCGCTGCGCATCTACGCAGCCAACGGAGACATCTCCGGCCTCACGCTTTATTCCGGCAAGCAATCGCGCATCATCAGCGGACACGACATCACCGACATCGCGTTCTACCTGCAAAACGTGTCTGGTGACGATATCAGCGTCGTTTCATCTGAACGCGACATCGTCGCCTACAATGCCAGCACGCCACTGCGTGTCGCCGCGCGTTCAACCGGCAATGGCCTGAGCGGCTCGGACTCGATCAAGGCGGGGGACATCCAGATTAACGGGCCCGGCACGATTGAAGTGCTCGCCGGAAAAAAATCTTGATCTCGCCGTCGTGCCGAACAACTCCGATGACACCGGTTTGGGCCTCGTCAGCATCGGCAACGGGCGAAATCCTTATCTGCCATTCGATGGCGCGAATATCATCGCGGCTGCGGGATTGGGATCTGCTGGCGGATTGGAAAATTCCAATCTGGACTTCGACAGCTTCATCTCCCAGTTCGTAAACGGCGGGGAAGGCGCGCGTTACTTCAGCGAGCTGACATCATCCACCACGGGCACCACGGTCACGCAAGCCAGTTTCAACTCACTGTCAAAAGCTGAGCAGAACCGCATCGCGCTGGAGATGTTCTACCTCGTGCTTCGTGATGCCGGGCGTGATCACAATCTCGCCGGCAGTTCCGGCTTCGGCACTTACGCCGCCGCGACCACGGCCATCTCCACTCTTTTCCCAGGGACTTACGCTGGCGACATTTCACTCACCGCGCGCGAGATCAAAACCAAGAGCGGCGGCGACATCAGCATCTTCGCGCCCGGTGGCAAGCTCACCGTCGGGATCGATGCTAACGGCACCCAGCCACTCGATCAGGGCATCCTCACGGAACACGGCGGCAGCATCAACATTTTCACCAAGGGCAACGTGGACCTCGGCACCTCCCGAGTCTTCACCTTGCGTGGCGGCGACATCATGATGTTCTCTTCCGAAGGTAATATCGCAGCCGGTGCTTCATCGAAGACCGTGCAGTCCGCACCGCCCACGCGCGTGCTGATTGATCCACAGAGCGGTGACGTGAAAGTGGATATTGCGGGTCTCGCGACGGGCGGCTGTATTGGCGTGCTGGCGACTGTGGCCGGTGTGCCTCCTGGTAACGTGGACCTCATCGCCCCACTTGGTGTAGTTGATGCTGGCGACGCAGGAATTCGCGCCACCGGAAACCTCACCATCGCGGCAACTGCGGTTCTCAATGCCAGCAACATCGCGGTCGGCGGCGCGAGCACTGGGACACCCGCAGCCGTTGTCGTCTCCGCGCCGAACGTGGGTGGCATTACGGGTGCACAAAATACTGCGGGGCAGGGAGCGAACACCGCCAGTGAAATGGCCAAACAAGCCCGCCCGCCGGAACAGCCACCGCAAGAATCACCGTCCATCATCACCGTCGAGGTGCTCGGCTACGGCGGCGGTGAGGGAGAGGACGAGGAAACGCGCCGCAAACGGCGGCAGCCGCCTGCCTTGTAAGTTTGTTTGAGTGACGATTTGTTCACATGCCAGTGCTCGCACACTGCACCGGAAGATTTCATCTTTGCTGATGGTGAAGTTATTAAAGGATATGCGCGGAAGCATTGTGGCCGTTATC